>JADYYC010000461.1 GCA_020853835.1 Anaerolineales bacterium | reverse complement strand
GGCGCAACAAGCTGCGCCTGCTCATCCTGCGCGGCGTGAGCGACCTGGTGGGCGCGCACGGCAGCCCCGCCTACCGAGACCCGGACTATTTCGAGCGCGCCGCCGGCGAGGTGATGGAGCGCCTGCTTGAAGCGCTCCCGGGTTGGCTGGAGATTTGTGGTTCGCGCGAAATCCAGGTTTAGCGCGATCGGGGTTGAAATTAGAGTCAGATACCCTCACCCCTCCCCCTCTCCCAGGGGGAGAGGGGCGGGGTGACCGTAGCCCCCTCTCCCAGGGGGAGAGGGCCGGGGTGAGGGCGACCCCCTCTCCCAGGGGGAGAGGGCGGGGGTGAGGGCCATCCCGGAAACCAAGATTTCTCGCTGCGCTCGAAATGACACCGGGGGACTGCCACGCCGCCAAAGAACGGCGGCTCGCAGAGACGCAGGGGTGTCATTTCGACGAGCGCACCCCCTCCCGTCATTTCGACGAGCGAAGCGAGGAGAAATCTTGGATGGCGAGTGCCAGGATTTCTCACCGCCTGGCGGCGGTTCGAAATGACATGAGAGGGGTGGCGATTCGAACGGAGCGATAGACTTCCGAAGTCTGCGAGACTTCGGAAGTCTGCACTACACGACGCCCGTCCGTCCGGGGAGACTGCCACGCCGCCAAAGAACGGCGGCTCGCAGAGACGGGAGGGCGTCGTTCTGGAGTGCAGAGCGCTGGCGCGGTGGAAATACTCGCAGCGACGTGAGGTTCTTATCCCGAACTCGTGCCTGCGCGCGCGGGCGCCTGTTACAACAGCGCCCGCAAGCCCTCGAGAAGCCGCTCCACGTCGGCGCCGTCGTTATAGGCCTGGAACGAAAGGCGCAGCAGCTTCTCCCCGTTCCAGGCCACGGTGGGCGCTTCGACCCGGTAGCGGTCGTACAGCTCGCCCTTGAAACGATCCAGGTCGAGAGGCGCCGGCAGCCGGACGGCGCACATCTGGTGGAAGCTGCCGGCGTCGCAGATGGACGGCAGCCCGGTGAGCGCTTCGACGCGGCGGCGCGCCTCCACCGCGAGGGCGTGGCAGTCCGCCCGCGCCCGCTCCCAGTCGTGCGCCCGTTGAAATTCGATCGCGGCTGGCACGCTCAGGTAAGCCGCCAGGTCGCGCGTCCCCTGCCACTCGTGGTAGTCGATAAAGCGGGAGCCGGAGGGGTGGTCGCTTTCATAGCCCCAACTCACCACCAGCGGGTCCAGGAAGGGCTGGATCTCGCGCCGGACGTGGAGAAAGGCGGAGCCCTTGGGCGCGCAGAGCCACTTGTGACACGCGCCGGTGTAAATATCCGCCCCAGTTTGCTCCAGGTCGAGCGGGATCTGTCCGGGGGCGTGCGCGCCATCCACGATGCTGAGCAGGCCCGCCCCGCGCGCCCGTTCGCAGAGGCGCTCGACCGGCAGCCTCAGGGCGGTCGGGCTGGTGATGTGGCTGATAAAAATGACCCGGGTGCGTTCGTTCACCTGCGCCCAGATGCGTTCGACCAGCGCCTCGGGCGCCTCCAGCGGCAGCGGGAGCGCGACCCTGCGGTAATGGGCGCCGCTCTGACCGCAGACGTAGCGCCAGGTGCGATCCAGCGCCCCGTATTCGTGGTCGGTCGTCAAGATCTCGTCCCCCGGGCGGAGTTGGAAGGGGCTCTCAGCCTCGCGGCGGGCCAGGTTCCGAGCGACCATGTTCAGCGCCGTGGTCGGGTTGGGGAAGAAGACCAGGTCGTCGGCGTCGGCGTGCAGGTAACCGGCCAGCCCGCGGCGCGCCTCCGCCAGCAGGTCTGCCGCCCGCCGCCCCAGGAACTCGACCGGCTGGCGCTCCAGCTCGCGCTGCCAGGCCTGGTAAGCCTCGAACACCGGCCGCGGCGTCGCGCCAAACGAGCCGTGGTTGAGGAACGTCACCGCCGGGTCGAGCAGGAAAAGCTCTTTGAACGGGATCATGGGCGGCGGCGCGCCGGTTGGAGCATTTTAGCTTTCGGCAATCAACGCCACCAGTTCACGGCAGAAGGCCGGGATGTCTGCCACGACCCGGCCCCACACCTGGTTGCCCTCGCGGAAGGCGGTTTCATCCACCCAGGTCGCCCCGGCGTTGATCAGGTCGTCTTTGATCCCCAGCGACCCGGTGGCGCGATGCCCTTTGACAATCCCCGCCGAGATCGCCAGCAAGCCGCCGTGACAGATCACGCCCAGCGGTTTCCGGGCCTGGTCCATCTTGCGCACCAGGTCTGTCGCGACGGGATAACGGCGCAGCTTGTCCGGCGCCCAGCCGCCCGGAAGCACGATCCCGTCCAGCTTGCCGGCGTCCAGCGATTCGATCGTGCAGTCGGGCTGGATCACCAGCCCGTTCTTGCCCCGCACGGGTTTCAGATCCAGCCCGGCGGTGTGAACCTGCGCGCCCTCTTCCTGCAGCCGCATCATCGGGACGTAATATTCCAGGTCTTCAACGCCCTCCGCAACCAGGATGGCAATTTCTTTACCTTGTAGACGCATGATTATTCCCTGTCCTCCATTTCCAGCGGATTAAAATCAACAGACAGTTACATACCTCGGAATTATAACTGCCTGTCGTCGCGTGAGCCTAATGGGTCAGGTTTTGCAGATAGGCGGCGGTTTTTTCCCTCACCTGTTGGGCGTTCTGACATTTCAGCGCCTCCGCCGCCAGGGCCTCAGCCTCGCGGCTGTCGATCTTGCGCACGATGTCCTTGATCGCCGGTATCCTCCCGGGGTTCAAGCTCAGCTCGTCAATCCCCAACCCGATCAAGACGGCTGCCGCCTCTGGATCGCCGGCCAGTTCCCCGCACACACCGACCCACTTCCCTTCGGCGTGCGCCGCCGCGGCGACGCTCTCGATTAATTGCAGGACAGCCGGGTGCATCGCATCCGCCAGGCCGGCCAGCTCTGGGCTGCCGCGCTCGGCTGCCAGGGTGTACTGTGTCAGGTCGTTTGTGCCAATGCTGAAGAAATCGACCTCGCGGGCCAGCACCGGGCTGAGGACAGCCGCAGAGGGCACCTCCACCATGATGCCGGTTTCGACCGGCCAGGCGTGCGCCAGCTTACCCGACTGCAAAGACTGGTGGGCTTTTTCGAGCAGTGAGCGCGCCTTCCAGATTTCTTCAACCGTGGCGATCATGGGGAACATGATCCGGACGGGGTGACGGGCGCCCGCTTGCAGGATGGCTCGCAGCTGGGTGAGAAACAACTCGGGAGCGTTCAGCGAGATGCGGATGGCGCGCACCCCCAGAAAGGGGTTCGCTTCTTTGGGGAGGTGAAGATAGGGCGCTTCTTTGTCCCCGCCGATGTCCAGCGTGCGCACGGTGACCGGGCGATCCCCCAGGATTTCGCCAATCTGAAGCAGCGCCTCCAACTGCTCCTGTTCGGTCGGCGGGTCCTGGCGCGTCAGGAAGAGGAATTCGGTGCGCAGAAGCCCAACCCCTTCGGCGCCGTTGTCCACGGCCGCTCTGGCATCGATGACGCGCCCGATATTGGCAAAAACCTCCACTCGCCTCCCGTCGCGGGTGTAGGCGAGCGTTTGGCTGGTTTCCAGCAGAGCGCGCCGCCCGGCAAGCCATTTCGCCCGCCCTTGTTCGAGGCGCTCGCGGATCTGGGGGGCGGGGTCTACCCAGACCAAACCGGCGGTGGCGTCCAATCCAACCAGGGTGTCATCCGCGACGTCATCGAGGGCTTGATTTGCGCCCGCGATGGCGGGGATGCCCAGGCTGCGCGCCAGGATCGCGCTGTGCGAGGTCGGTCCGCCACCGAGCGTGAGCAGCCCCAACACGTGACCCATGTCGAGCTGCGATGTCTCGGTCGGGGTGAGGTCCTGGGCGAGCAGGATGACCGGCTCTTTGAGCTCGATGGGAGCGGCGGACTGACCGGCCAGGG
>JADYYC010000460.1 GCA_020853835.1 Anaerolineales bacterium | reverse complement strand
AGTTTACAGGTGAAGCTATCGCAATAAATTGCCCGGATGGCACCCACCCCCAGCCGGCTTGTGTTTCGGATGATGATCTGCCCTGGCATTCTTTAATTGGCCTGGCGCTCTCCCAGGACCTTGTTAAGGCTGTCTACCAGCTCCTGCGGGGTGAACGGCTTGGGGATATAGTCGTCCACCTTGGCAATGTGTAACGCCAGGACCTTATCGATGTTCTGGGCTTTGGCGGTGATGACGATCACCGGAATGTCTCGGGTGGCCTCATCGGCTTTCAATTGATGATAGACCTCCCACCCATCCATGTCCGGCATCATCAGGTCCAACAACACGACATCGGGTAGGGTCTTGCGGACCATATCCAGACCCGCGCGCCCACCGTTTGCGCCGATCACATCATAGCGTTTTCGCGCCAGGATCAATCGAACCAGATCGATCATCTCCGGCTCATCTTCGATATAAACTGCTCGACGGACGGATTCAGCCATTGTGATTGCTCCATGCCTGATCGACAGGCCCTCAATATGCCGATTAATCTAGTTTACCACAACAGAGTTGAAAAAATCTAACCTTCAGGCTATAATCTTCCCCCGAAGCGTGCAACGAACTACGTGAAACGTGGGTTCACGTTTTGCGTAGTTGTCTTTTTTATTGGGCGCACGGTTATACCATCACCAGAGGCCAAAATAATGATCGATGTCAACGAATTACGAAAAGGGGTGACATTCGAATACGACGGAAATCTCTATCGTGTTTTAGATTATCACCACCACAAACCAGGTCGTGGGAACGCCACTATCCGTGTGCGCGCCATGAATTTGCGCACCGGCTCAAACCTGGATATGACCTATCAATCAGGCGACCGGGTTCAGGATATCCGCCTCGATTACCACAATGTCCAGTATTTATATAATGATGGACAGTTCTATTACTTCATGGATCAGGACACTTACGAGCAACCGGCCCTTTCGAAAGAATTGATTGGCGATACCGCGGATTACTTGAAAGAGGGCTTAGACATCAAACTGACGTTCTATCAGGGCGAGCCGCTCGACATCGAGCTCCCGTTGACGATCGATATGGAGGTCGTGGAAGCGGATCCCTCTGTGCGAGGTGATACGGCCACCGGTGTGACCAAGCGGGTGGTGACCGAGACCGGTTTGCAGGTGCAGGTGCCGGGCTTCATCGAAGTTGGTGATCGGATTCGGGTAAACACCTCGACTGGCGCCTACGTGACGCGCGTCTGATCCGCCGGCGCCCTCATCATGCGTACACCAGCAGGCAAGGAATGTAAGTATTTTTATGGCGATTATTATCGCGGGCGTAAGCACGAGGAATGCCGCTTGCTTGGCTCGGCTCTGCCTCCATTGCCCTGGAAACCAGACCTGTGTAAGGATTGCCCGGTTCCTGCAATCCTCATGGCCAATGCTTGCCCTCACCTGGTGTTGGAACCGTATCTGACACGGCCTTTTCCTTTCTTACGAAAGCAAGTCCAGGTGCGCGTTGTCTGCAGCAAGTCCGGCTCACGAGATTTCAACCCTTACACCGGCTGTGGTCAATGCCACCCGCTGCCGGACGAGTTTCAAGGAGACTTCCTTTGAGCGCATTATTGTTGTTGGATCTTGATGACACGCTGCTCAAGAACAATATCGATGAGTTCTTGCCAAAATATCTGGACGCCTTTTCGAGCTATCTTGGCGGCGCGATCGATCCACAGAGGTTCGTCAAATCGTTGATGGCAGGCTCTCAAGCCATGGTCCAAAACCGCCTGCCAGACTGCACTTTGAAGGAAGTCTTTGATGCGGTCTTTTTCCCGCTCGCCGGTCTGACGCCCGGTGAGTTTCAGCCGGTTGCGGACCGGTTTTACCAGGAGAAATTCCCCGATTTGCACAACCTGACAGAGCCCGTGCCCCAGGCGCAGGAAATGGTCAAAGAGGCCCTTCGGCGGGGTTATCGCCTGGCGGTCACGACCAATCCGCTTTTTCCATTGGCGGCGATCCTGCAGCGTTTGAAATGGGCCAATCTGCCGGCAGATCAATATCCCTTCGAGCTGATCAGCTCCTATGAGACATTCCATTTCACCAAGCCAGATCCGGCCTATTTCGCCGAGGTGCTGGGGCGGTTGGGTTGGCCGGAGGGGCCGGTGGTGGTGGTTGGAGACGATCTGACGCGAGATATTATTCCGGCGCAGTCGCTCGGATTGGCGGGCTATTGGGCAGATCAGCATAGCGTCGACGAGCAGCCGGATGATATGCCCGGCCTGGGTCATGGCTCGCTCGAAGGGATGTTGGCGTGGATCGATGCCAGCCCGGACGAGAACCTCTTGCCGGATTACAGCTCGCCCGAGGCCTCCATCGCGATTCTGCGTTCCACACCGGCGGTCTTGGATGGCTTTACCCGCGGGTTGCCTGAAGAGGCCTGGGCTGAGCGCCCGTTTAAGGATGAATGGAGCATCACCGAAGTGATCTGTCATCTGCGCGACGTGGATGAAGAGGTCAACTTGCCTCGCCTGAAAGCTGTGATCGAAACCTCCAACCCATTTATTGCTGGACAGGACACCGATCGTTGGGCGGAATCACGGGGATATTGCCTGCAGGATGGCAAACGGGCTCTCATGGATTTTGCCGCAGCCCGTCATCAGATCGTGAAGCTGCTCGAATCCCTGTCCCCCGAAGATTGGGATCGCCCCGCCCGGCACGCCATATTTGGCCCGACAAAGCTTCAGGAACTGGTAAAAATCCAGGCCGCGCATGACCGCCTCCATCAGCAGCAAATCCGGCAGCTTGCCGCCCGGTAAGCTGCGGCGCACCCGCGACGGGGCTGAGGTGTTATATCTCTAGATCGTTTATCATGCATAGTTGAACATTCGGTTATGGAGGAATGGATGAGACGTCGGGTTGTGGTAACGGGGGCGGGTTGTGTCACACCCATCGGGAACGATGTAGAGCATTTCTGGCAGAACTCGCTGGCGGGTAAATCAGGCGTTGGCCCGATCACCCATTATGATCACAGCGAGCACCGCATTCACTTTGCGGCAGAGGTGAAAGGCTTCGATGGAGTGGAGCTGTTTGGATCTAAAGAAGCCCGCCGCATGGACCGCTACACACAATTTTCACTAGCTTCCGCCGGACAGGCGATAGAATCTGCCCATTTGGAGATCGACGACGGCAACCGCGACCGCATTGGCGCCTTGATCGGCACAGGCATCGGCGGCATGATGACCCTCTTTGAGCAAATGCAGGTTTTTTTCTTTCGTGGGCCGAATCGTGTCAGCCCATTCATGGTGCCTATGATGCTGCCCGATTCCGGCGCCGGGATGATCGCCATTCAGTTTGGCGTGCGCGGCCCGAACTTCGCGGTTGTGACGGCCTGTGCAACCGGGACGAACGCCATCGGCGAAGCCACAGAGGTCATCCGGCGCGGTCAGGCGGATGTGATGTTGGCTGGCGGCAGCGAAGCTGTGATATCACCCGTAGCCATGGCCAGCCTGGGCGTGATGGGCGCTCTGTCAACCCGCAACGATGACCCGGATCATGCCTCAAGGCCTTTTGACCTAAATCGCGATGGTTTTGTGATGGGCGAGGGGTCGGCAGTTCTGGTGCTCGAAGCGCTCGAACATGCCCTGGCGCGCCATGCCCCGATCCTGGCAGAAGTCCTGGGATACGGTTCCACTAACGACGCTTTTCACATCTCTGCCCCTGCCGAAAATGGAGCGGGGGCGGCTCGCTGTATGCAGCGGGCGCTGGAAGATGCTGGTTTGGATACCCGCGCTATTGATTACATCAACGCCCACGGCACCAGCACGCCCTTGAATGATAAGAGCGAGACTGCCGCAATCAAGACTGTTTTTGGCGAGGCTGCCTATTCCATCCCGATTTCTTCGACAAAGTCAATGACCGGGCATCTATTGGGCGCATCTGGAGCGGTTGAGGCATTGATCAGTATAAAGACCCTGCTAACCGGCTGCCTCCCGCCGACCATCAACTATGAGACCCCCGACCCCGAGTGCGATCTCGATTACATCCCGAACCAGATGCGCAAGAAAGAAGTCAAATACGTGATGTCAAACTCATTTGGTTTTGGCGGTCACAACGCGACCATCATCCTGGGACAATATCTCCCCGGATCCGATCTCTGATCCCGCCAACTATAGAAGAGGAAAAGCATCTTGAGCCCATTTGCTCATATTACCGGTTGGGGGATGGCGGTGCCGGAGCGAATAGTAACCAACCAGGAGCTGTCTCAGACTGTCGAAACGGAAGATGGATGGATTCAGAGCCGCACCGGGATTCGCGAAAGGCGTATTGCGTCTGAAGAGCAAACCTCTGCCACGCTTGCCTATGATGCGGCGTTGAAGGCGCTCGATGTGGCGCATGTGCTCCCCGCGGATATAGATCTGATCATCGTCTCCACCTCCTCTCCTGAGTATCTCTTTCCCGCTACCGCCTGCCTGGTCCAAGACTGGCTGGGCGCGCATAAAGCTGGCGCATTCGACCTATTGGCAGCGTGTTCAGGGTTTATTTTTGCCCTCAATATTGCCACCCAGGCCATCCGCTCGGGATCGATCAATAATGCGCTGGTGATCGGCGCCGAAACGCTTTCGCGCATCGTTAACTGGAACGACCGCAACACCTGTATTCTCTTTGGAGACGGCGCGGGCGCGTTTGTGCTGCAGGCGCGTGAAGAGCGCGGCGGGGTGGTCTCAGCGGTGATGCGCTCGGATGGCTCTGGCGGTGACCTGCTTTGTGTCCCCGCGGGAGGCAGCCGCAGCCCGGCAACGATTGAAACGGTGACAAATGGCCAACACTACATTCACATGAACGGGCGTGAGGTTTTTCGATTTGCCACCCGGGTCATCGCTCAATCCACCGAAGAAGCCGTGAAAGACGCGGGGATGACGAAGGACGAGATTGACCTGGTCATCCCGCACCAGGCAAACTTGCGCATCATCGAGTCCGCCATGCGCACGCTGAATATCTCGATGGATCGCTGCGTGGTCAACCTGGATCGTTTTGGGAACACATCAACAGCATCCATCCCGATTGCCACCTGCGAAGCGATCCAGCAAGGCCGGTTAAAGCCTGGCGATAAAATCGTCTTTGTCGGCTTTGGCGCGGGCCTCACCTGGGGTGCAGCGGTTGCGGTTTGGTCGGGCACACAACCCGGACCGATCATCACGCTGCCGGTTGCCCTGCGTGTTTACGCGCGGGTGCGATCGTTCCTGCGGCGCATCTTGCGCCGCATCGATGCGCTGATTTGGGGTCGTCACAACCCGTACATCTGATTTCTTCTCGCGAGCCAGGCAGTTCAAAGCCGGACAGGTCGATATGGGGGATGATCTCCCGCGTTAGTGGGCGAGTTATTTTTCGTTAGAACGATGTTAGAAATCCTTTTGCTGGAGGCATTACGTCTACCAGCATAAGGTTTCCATTGGTATAATTTCTCTGCTAATTAGGCGGAGTCATATCTAATTTGGAGGTAACGTGAACCCTACCCGCAACCGTTCATCCATCATCTACCTGCTGTTGTTTATCGCGATTATTTTGTTGGTGGTCTACAACTTCCAGCAGCCCGCGACGAAGGAATTGTTGACGATTAACGAAGTCGCAGCCGATATTCAGGCAGGAAAGGTTGAGCGGATTGAAGAAACTGATAACAACCTGGATGTCACTTATATCGATGGCTCTCAACGAAAATCCCACAAAGAGGCAGATTCGACCCTTGTGGAACAGTTGAAAGAGCTCGGTGTGACAACCGTTGCACTGCAACCAGAAAAGATTAAGCTCGAGATCAAACCGCCCAGCGCCTGGCTGAGCGCTATTACTGTTCTCGGCTATATCCTGCCGTTCATCGTCATCGCGGCGATTTTTTGGTTTGTTTTTCGCCAGGCGCAAGGCAGCAACAACGCCGCGCTGTCCTTTGGAAAGTCCCGCGCACGAATGTTCACTGGCGACCAGCCCTCGGTTACGTTTCAAGATGTGGCCGGCGTTGAAGAAGCCAAAGAAGAGCTCAAGGAAGTGGTCGAGTTCCTGAGGGAGCCCGAGAAGTTCATCTCGCTTGGGGCGCGCATTCCGAAAGGCGTGCTTCTGGTGGGCCCCCCCGGAACGGGCAAGACCTTGCTCGCCAAAGCCGTCTCCGGCGAAGCCGGCGTGCCTTTCTTCTCGATCTCCGGATCGGAATTTGTCGAAATGTTTGTCGGCGTTGGGGCCAGCCGGGTGCGCGACTTGTTCGATCAGGCCAAAAGGCACTCTCCGTGCATCGTGTTTGTCGATGAAATCGACGCGGTCGGACGCCAGCGTGGCGCGGGGCTTGGTGGAAGCCACGATGAGCGAGAACAAACGTTGAACCAGATGCTGGTCGAAATGGACGGTTTTGACACCGACACCAACGTTATTATCATGGCCGCTACCAACCGGCCGGATATTCTGGACCCGGCGCTGCTGCGCCCGGGCAGGTTTGACCGGCGCGTGGTGCTGGATCGTCCCGATATGCGCGGGCGCGAAGCCATCCTAAAAGTCCACACCAAGGGCAAACCGCTCGCGACCGATGTGAATTTGGGCGTTTTGGCCCGTTCAACCCCCGGTTTTGTTGGCGCCGATTTGGAGAACCTGGTCAATGAGGCTGCCATCCTGTCTGCCCGCCGCAATAAAAAGCTGATCGGTCAGTCCGAGATGGAAGAAGCGATTGAGCGCGTTATCGCTGGCCCTGAGCGCAAGAGCCGGCTGATCTCGGAAGAGGAAAAACGCATCGTGGCCTATCATGAGGCCGGTCATGCGGTCGTGATGAACGCTCTGCCTGAAGCTGACCCCGTTCATAAAGTGTCGATTATCGCGCGCGGGATGGCTGGCGGCTATACCCTGGCTCTGCCGGAAGAAGACCGCACCCTGATGGCGCGTAAAAAGCTTATGGCGGATATGATCGGCCTCCTGGGCGGGCGCGCCGCCGAAGAGATCGTCTTTGACGACATCACCTCCGGCGCTGCAAACGACCTGGAGCGCGTTACGCGCATGGCGCGCACGATGGTCACCCGGCTGGGCATGAGCGACCAGCTTGGCCCTATGGTATATGGACAAAAAGAAGAGTTAATTTTCCTCGGGCGCGAGATTTCCGAGCAGCGCGATTACTCGGAATCCGTTGCGGAAGAAATCGACTCTGAGGTGCGTCGGCTGGTCGGCGAAGCCTATACGAGCGCAAAGCGCATCTTGACCGAATATCGTGGGAAGCTTGATGATGTGGCGCGGCGTTTGTTGGAGGTGGAGACGATTTCGCGCGAAGAGTTCGAGAGCATCTTCCCGCCGCCCGTGCCCAAGAAAGTCAGCACGCCGCTGCCGATGACGATCTGATTCGCACCGGTTTTGATCCGTTTTCTGCTGCGTGAAGCGAGATAATATCGCTTCACGCATCTTTTTTGGGGCTAAACCCCGACCAAAATCACCCGGGCGGGGGCTCCGTCTGCCCCCGCGATTTTTAGGGGGAGGCAGTAAAGCGTATACCGCCCTTGGGATACTTTTGATAAATCCAATCCTTCGATGATAACCACGCCGGCGGAGAGAAGTATCTGGTGCGTCGGCGTCTGCTCTGCGTATGGAGCGACCGAGAGATAATCGACCCCCACCAGCTTGATGCCGCGATCGACCAGATACTGGGCGCCGTCCGCGCTGACCGCGACGAAGTCCTCCACGAACCCTCCGTCATTTTGCTCCCACAGGCGTGAGTTGCGTGTCTTAAATAGAAGCCGGCGGGTGCGCGGCGGTATTTCAGCCGCCTCCAGCTCGCGGGCAGTAATGGTGTCGATTTTGTCATCCAGTTGCAGGACGTACGCACGCCCGATCAGCAGGTTCAACGGCAACTGGTCAATCGTTGCAGCTTCGCCCCCGAGAAAATGATAAGGCGCATCTACATGGGTGCCCAGGTGCACGCTCATCTCGAGCTTGGAAACGTTGGCGTCTGCACCATCCTCTATTTTTGCAACGCGCTGGATGCTCGGGGGCGGGTCGCCCGGCCAGACGGGGGTCATGTTGGTTATGGGTACGGTCACATCGTAAATGCGCATTTTTTGCTCCGGCATCCGTCAGGTTCACGCGATGAGTAGTTTGTCCACGGCGCTGATCAATTGCGCCAGGTTGCTGGCCTGCAAGACGATATCGCATGAAGGAGCATATTTTAACATATCGCTGTCTCCGCTGCCCCAGAGCGCCGGCGGTTCAGGGTTGATCCAAATCGTGCGGCGGCAGCGCCGGGCGACGTTGTTGAAGATTGCCACCTGCGGGTCGTTATAGTTGTTGCGCCCGTCACCGACCAGGATAAAGGTCGTGCGGTTGTCGAACGTGTGTGAAAAATCCTTGTCCAGGTTTTCCAGGCTAAAACCCAGGTCGGTGTTGTAATAGCCGGTCGGCATGCGTTCAAGCACCATGCCAACGGCTTCTTCCACGCTCTTTCCGCTGAAATCAGGCGAGATGTATTCCAGCCGGTTGATAAATGCGAAGGCATGTGTCTTCTGGATCAGGTCCTGTAGGTGGTACAGCAGGCTGAGCATCAACTCGGAACAAAACCTCATCGAGGTGCTGATATCGCAGATCACGACCAGCTTTGGCTTCAGGGTGCGTTCACGGTGCTTTAGCTCGATCGGCACGTTGCCGTGCTTGAGGTTTGCGCGGATGGTCGCTTTTGCGTCCAGTTGACCGGTGTGGGCGCGCTTTTGGCGCAGCGCGATGCGGGTTTTCAAGGCGCTCGCCAGGCGCTGCACTTCTTTTCGCAGCCGCTCCATCTCTTGATCGGAAAGCGACTGGAAAGGGCGGTTGAGCAGGGTATCAAGGCCCTCCTGCGGCGGGCGCTCGCTCATGTTCTCTGCAATCCGTTGGCCCGCAAACTGGCGAAGCTGATCTTCCAACCCTTGTTGGTTCGCCTGCATGTTCCGGATCAACTGGTTGACCCTTTCTTTGTCCATGCCCATCTGAGCCAGCGTCTCCGCGAGTTCTTTGAGTGCCTCCTGCACCTCTTTGAACTGCAATGCCTTCTTCATGCGCTGGACGATCCATTCACGGTAACGCATGTTATCCATCTGATTCAACCCGACCATGCGCGCCAGGCGTTCCATTTCTTCCGTGCTCAGCGGCTCGCCCTGGGCAAGTTTTTCGAGCATCTTGCGCAACTGGTCGTTGAACTGGCGCAGCGCCTGCGCCAACTGCTGCGCCTCTTCGGGGGTCAGGTCCTCGGAAGGGTTGGCCAGGGGCAGGGTTTGTCCATCGCCAAAGAAGATCGGAAAAAGCTCTTCGAAGGTTGGGATGTCATCCGCGTCTTTGACCAGCGTAGTCCGCAAACTGATGCGGAACACCTCACGATCCTTGACGCCCAGGCTTTCAACCGCCCGGAAAGCATCTGTGCTCTCGGCCAGGCTGATCCGCACTCCCGAAGCTCGCAACGCGGCGATAAACTTGACGATTCGTTCTTCCATACCTGAGCTACCTCTCAAATGTCTGCATCAACAAAAACACGCTAACGGGTTTGAAGCGCCAACCGGGCTATCCTGGGAGGAACGATGAGAAATGGACGTATTAAGAGCTCAAACATACCGCGCCAGGTTTGAACTGATGCGATAAGGCTCTGCTTAATTTTTCCAGCGCGTCGACCCGAAATCGGCGTCTTGATCCGGCCGGCCGTCATGCGCGCGGCGGTTCAACCAACGACGCGCCCTTTGCAAGTCGCTCTCATGTTTTAGCAGAACGCTCAGGGTGGTCTCGATGGTCGGCGCGTCCAGGTTTTTCGCATTCAGCGCGACCAGCGCCTTGGCCCAATCCAGGGTTTCGCTGATGCTGGGCGATTTGCGCAAATCCATCGAGCGCAAACTTTGCACAAGCTCGACCGCCTGGCGCGCCAGCCTGGCTGAGAGCTGGGGCACTTTCAAGCGAACGACGGCCATCTCTTGCTCGATGCTTGGATAATCGATGAACAGGTAGAGACAGCGCCGTTTGAGCGCCTCGCTCAACTCACGGGTGTTGTTGCTGGTCAGTACGACCAAAGGCCGGTGGACCGCTGCCAGGGTTCCCAGCTCGGGCACGCTGACTTGAAAATCGCTCAGCACCTCCAGGAGGAAAGCTTCGAACTCTGCGTCGGAGCGATCGATCTCGTCGATCAGCAGCACGGTCGGTTGTTCGCTCAGGATGGCTTTGAGCAACGGTCGCTGGAGCAGAAAACGCATTGAAAAGAAGACATCTTCTTCTCCGGCCAGCCGGTCTGCCGCGGAGCTCAGACTTTCCGATGAAGCCAGGGTCTCTTGCAGTTTATCGCGCAGAAGCTGAGTGTAAAGGAGCTGTTTGGCATACTCCCACTCGTAAAGCGCTTTGGTTTCGTCCAGGCCTTCATAGCACTGGAGGCGGATCAATTCCCGCCCCGTGGACAGCGCGATGGCTTTGGCAAGCTCAGTTTTTCCTACGCCTGCCGGACCTTCGGTCAGGAGCGGCTTTCCCAACTCCTGGCTGAGATACAAGATAGTAGCGATCTCATCGCTGGCGATGTACTGCTGTTCGCTGAGGGCAGCCTTCAATTCATGCGCCGAATTGAACCGGCGGGTTTTATTCATTCGGGGTCTCTGTTTGCGCCGCAGGTTTCCAGTCGGGCGCGGCGCGCTCCAGTTCCTGTCGTGATACCCGGTTTATGCGCCGGCAATGCGGGCATGAAGCATCGTAATGGCTCAGGTTCTGTGACGTCATGATATCTAACGCGCTGTGAGCTTCCTGTTTTCCAATCGCAAAAGGCTTGTGACAGTGATAACAACGAATTTGCATCGTTTGTCTCCTTATAGGTCTCGCTTATCGAACCCAGGTCTTCAAGCTGAATCCCCGGAATTTGATTATATCCTGAATTGGACAAACTCAGGTTATAATTTGCTTATGACCCGATTTTTCACCACCACCGGCGATGACGGTTTCACAAACACGCTTAAAAAAGGGCGTTTGCGCAAAGACGATCCGCAGGCTGAAGCGCTGGGAGCGGTCGATGAAGCGAATTCGGCCCTGGGCCTGGCCCGTGCGGTCTGCCTCTCCCCCGGTTTGAAGGACGTTATCCTGGCAGTGCAGCGAGACCTGTACAAACTCATGGCGGAAATCTCGGCCTCGCCGGAAAACGCCGCTCGTTTCCACAGCATCGATGCCTCCTCTGTAGACTGGCTCGAAAGCGAGGCCGAGCGTTTGAGCGCGAGCGTGGAGGTGCCGCGCGAATTCATCGTGCCGGGAGACAGCTTTTCTGCAGCGGTGTTAGACCTGGCGCGCACGGTGGTGCGCCGGGCCGAGCGCCGGGTGGCAGGCCTGGTGCATGAAGGACGGGTCGAGAACGTAGATTTGCTGCGCTATTTAAATCGCCTGTCGTCCCTGTGCTTCGTGATGGAACTCTACGAGATTCAAAATTCAGGAAACGAATCCCCTACTTATGCCCGGTCGCCTCTGGAAGAATAAAAAGAATCTGCGGCGATAACCGCAGATTCATCCCTTTTTCAACACGTAAAAAAGAGCCGCTGACGCCCTGCTTAGTTCGCCTGGAGCGCCTGCTGGACCAGCTCCATGATGCGTTCGTACGTCGGAACCTGTCCGGGGCTGGCCTCGATACCGTTCACAAAAACCGAGGGCGTGCCCGTTACGCCTCGCTCGCTCACCAACTGTAGATCGGCGTCAATTTTAGACTGGTATTTGGCGGTCTTCACGCAGCTCTTAAAGGCGTTCATGTCCAGCTTCAGAGAATCGGCGAACGCCTCCAGGCGGATATCGCTGAACTGCCCTGGAAGACCGGTCTGGTTGGCAAACAGTATCTGTTTATAGTCCCAGAAGCGGTTCTGCTCGGCGGCGCATTCGCTGGCAAGGGCCGCTCGATCAGAGTTTTTATCGGCGCTCCGGTCATCCAGGAATGGAAAATGGTGAAACTGGTAATACGCCAGTCCCGGTGCGATGATCTGGCTGATCACCAGAGGTTCGATTTCTTTTGCGTAGTTCTTACAGGCGCTGCATTGAAAATCTTCGAAGAGCTCGATCTTCACCTTGGCGTTTGGGTCGCCCAGATTGGTGCCGTCAGGGTTTGGGAGGCTGACTGGGGTGATCTTCACAAAGTCACCCGCTGGGTTGGCTGCCTTCTGCACAGACGGCACGATAAGGATGACTACCAACACCATTACAACAGCCGCGATCGCGCTGACGGTGATGATCCTTTGCTGGCGTTCTTTCTTGCGCAGTTCCTCCTTCCTTAACTGGCGCTTGCTGGTTACTTCGGGTTGCTTTTTCGTCATTATCTCACCTTTCAAAACCACGATCAATCAAGAGCGGATTGGGGCGAATTTTCCCACGTACCCCCCGGTTTGTCCAGAGCAAAATCAGAGCTGTCTTTCCATCCAGGCTGTGATTTGATCAAGCGCCTGGTCTTTTTCAGGCTCGTTGTGCAACTCATGATACATGTCATTCCATATATGTAACGTACACATGGGGCCGATTTCACCGGCGAGTTCTACGCTTCCCCAGGAATAGGCGATTTTATCGGCGGCGCCGTGCATGATGAGCAGCGGCAGGCTGAATTCGGGCGCGTGCTCGAATATCCACGGGATCATCTCCAGCGTGTATTTCGCCAGCGCCGCCGAAGCCTGATCGTGGACCAAGGGGTCGCTTTTGTAGCGCCGGACAACCTCGGGATCGCGCGAGATCTGTTCCGCATCGAGGCCGGTTGGCATACGGGCGGCCGGCAGCACGGCTCCTATTGTTTTCGCCAGAAATATTTTAAGCGCCTGGTTTTCCAGCGCCGTTCGTAAGCCGGGGCTGGTGACCACCACGCCTCTCACCCCTCTCAATTCCGGCTGGTGTTTTGGATGAAAAACCACGGGCGGATCAGGATAGACACCCGGGCCCTCGACCCATTCTGGCGGGTGTTTCAACACATAGAAAAGCGCCGCGATGCCCCCCAGGCTGTGGCCGTACAGGAACAGCGGCAAGTCTCCGCCCTGGCGGCGGGCCTCGTCCAGCAGCCGGTCGATGTGGTCCAGGTAGATATCCGATGACGCAATATGCCCGCGCGCTCCGTCCGATTTGCCATGTCCGCGCAGGTCGGCGCTCAGCAGGGCGAAACCGGCACGGTTGAGATGTTCTGCCACGTGAGCATAGCGTCCGCTGTGCTCTCCCAGGCCGTGAACCAGGCATACGATCGCACGAATATCCGTTTCCGGCTCCCAATATTGGCAGTACGTGTTCTGCCCGTCATTGGCCTTCCAGGTCTTTTCGAAATGGTTCATGCCTGGTTGTTGACCTCTAGCATGTATACGGGAGACGCCTCGCCCGTGAGCTCAAAACCGGCCCGTTGATAAAGGGACAACGATGCCCGATTGTCTTTTTGGGTATTGACCGTGAGCAAATGGGCTCCATGCCGGCTTAACTGCCGGATCAGGTCGTAGACCAGGGCATAGCCGATGCCCTCGCCCTGATGTGCAGGCCTGACGGCCAGCCGGGATAGGTGTGCCCCGAGGGTGGTTTTGGAGCTGATTTGATATCCCTCTATCTGACCGTTGATTTCGGCGACCGTAGCGACCCATGCCTGCCGGAAGGCTATTTCGATCGAGGCCGGCGAATTCACCCATATCGGTGCAAAGGATTCTTTATCGATCAGATGGACGGTTTTCAAGTCATCCAGAGTCATCGGGCGAACGCCCACCTGTGGATCGGGCTTTTCTCGAGGCAAACCGGTTAAATCACGGTTCAACATCACGATTTCCTGGATAAGAGGAAACCCTTGTTTTTTGAGCAGCGACTCGAACCAGGCGGAGGACGGAATTGCCGCCACTTGCCCTATCTGTGGATCGCTGTGGATCAAGGGCAGCATCGCCTTCCAGAGCGTATTCCAGGCGGATTCGGGCGGGATATCATGTGAAACGGCAAAGAGGCGCACCCATGCTACATCGGGCGGGTCAGGTGGGCAAGCGAGCGCCGCTTCGAGCCGGCCCCCATCTTCCAACAGCAGGAACATCTCATGGCCAATCCAGTCTAAAGGATGGCGGTAGTCGCGGTGTTGGTGTAAGTATGACCCAAAGTGGAATAAGTTCGCGAGTTTTGAATAATCTTCGGAAATCGCGGGGCGTGTCAGTATTCGATTTGCAGCGATCATGACATCTGGCTCGCCGAATTTATGAAGGCTTGTTCCGCGTGGCGACGTCGACTGGAATGTGCAGCAGCTTTTTCAAGAAATTCTGTTTGACACTGGGCTTTTTGACGCCCTCCAGCCCATTTTGCATGGTTGCGAGGGCCTGAAGTTGTTTCCCGCTTCGGAACTGCATCATTGAAAGCGACTGCATCACGGCCGCCCGCAACTGGTCCTCTCCCGCCTGTGCGAGCACGTCCGCGGATTGCTGATACATTTCCATAGCCTCGTCATCCCGGTCAAGCGCCTCCAGCGCGGCGGCCAGGTTGCCAAGCGCCATGCCCTGCCGCCGCAGGTCGCCGGCTTGCGAGAATATCTCATCAGTCCCCTCGACGGATTTATAAGCCATCTCCGCTTCATTCGCCTGGAGAAAGGCGACCGAGGCGTTATTCGCCATTTCGGCGGCGTTCAGCGTGTCATTTGCGGCCTGATATGCCTGGCGCGCCGCCTCGAACTTGTTGGCGGCCTCCATATAGTCCCCACGCTGGTAAGTCGCCTTGGCTTCTTTTACCAGACTCTCTACGGATAATGTTTCACTCATCAGTCACTCTCTCCGCATAACTCTAATAGGTGATTTCGAGAAGCCCTTCTGCCACTGCGCGCAACCGGTCAACTGACATTTCGCTCAGGCGGACGGCCAGCTCCAGGTAAGGCCGGTTGACCGGTTTGCTGATGAACGTTTGAATCTCGATTGGAAGCGATTGAAAATCCCGAATGGCCCTTTGTTTGGCATTCCACACACCTATGGGGCCCTTCTGGTCCTGGAACTCACGGATTGAGCGGTTGAGCGCGCTGCTCAGCGCTTCGAGCGCCGGCAGGGGCACCTGTTCCAGGCCCAGCTCATAGGCTTCTAACTGCCCTAACTCGAGTCCGACTCGAGACGCCAGGTCTTCTGGGGAAAGACCGCTTTCCAAACGGGCCTGCTTCAACAGTGCGCCGATCATCCTCTGGCGTATTTTAATCAGGGTTGAGGAATTCGACGTCTTTTCCGGATCCGACGGAGAAGTAAACCCCTCTTTTTCCCAGAAGCGGTCCAGAGAAACTCCCAAGTAGTATGAAAGCGCCTCCAGTTCGGGGAGTGAAATCGCTTTTTCACCCAGCTCATATTGCTCGATGAGCTGTGCCTGGATGCCAAGCGCCTCGGCACATTCGGGGATGGACTTCCCGGTTTTTATGCGCGCGTCTCGAATAAGCGCACCGATGATCTTCGTTCTGATGTTCATTGCAGATGAATTTGGGTTCATTCGCTCTTCCTCGGTTGGGCTGGCGCCCGGGCTAATTGATTATACCCTCATCTCAGACCTGAACTTTTTCGCCCTTGCGAGAGCATTTCAGCTACGTTCACGCCGAAAACCTGAGCCTTCAACTTAAAGCCAGCCTGTTCAAGCCGGTTTGAGAAGAGCGGGCGGATTCCCGTCGGTTTTATCTCGCCAATCACTCTTCCATCCGGTTCGATGCTGGCCTGTTCAAATTTAAAAATCTCGGTGAGCACGATCGTGTCGCCCTCCATGCCCGCCAGCTCGCTGATTTCGATGATCTTGCGGGTGCCATCCCGCAGGCGAGCCAGTTGGATAATCAGGTCGATGCCAGACACGATCTGTTCCCGGATCGCCCGGGCGGGAAGGTTCGACTCGGACGACATCATCGTCTCCAACCGTGAAATCACGTCCCGCGGCGAGCTGGCATGAACCGTGGTCAGCGAGCCATCATAACCGTTGTTCATGGCCTGGAGCATATCCAGCGCCTCGCTCCCTTGCATCTCTCGCACCACAATGCGGTCGGGCCGCATCCGCAGCGCGTTCTTCACCAGGTCGCGCACTGTAACTGTGCCGCTGTTATCCCAATTGGGCGGTTTGGTTTCGAGACGGACGACGTGTTCTTGTTGCAATTTCAACTCGACCGAATCTTCGATCGTGATAATGCGCTCATCTTCGGGGATGTAGTCGGCCAGGATGTTGAGCAAGGTGGTCTTTCCAGAACCCATTCCGCCCGAGACGACAAGGTTCAACCTCGCCACCACACAGGCTTGCAAGAATTCCGCGATCGATTCGGTAATGGAGCCCAATTCTATCAATTGATCAATGGTGAGCTTTTCTTTTCCGAATTTACGGATCGTGATGGACGGGCCGTCCAATGCGACGGGGGGGATCACCGCATGGACGTATGCGCCATCGGGCAAGCGGATCTCGATGGTGGGATGATCCGGATCAATTCGCTTTCCGAGGGGCGAGATTATGCGCTCGATCATACGCAGGACGTGGTTGTTGTCCTCGAAGCGGATATCGGTCCTGGATATTTTCCCCTCGCGTTCGACATAGACATGTGATGCGCCGTTCACCATCACAACGCTGATGGTCGGATCATCCAGCAGCGGCTGGATGGGCCCAAAACCTACCAGTTCATCCAGCACTTCCTTGAATAGTTTATCCCGCGTGACCTCTGGGAGTTGCAGGCTGGACTTTGAATAGATTTGATTCAGGTGCCTGGCAGCCGTTTTTTCGACCTGTCCTTGAGGCGCCTGATCCGTTTCCAGCGTGCGGATCAGGGTCGTGATCAAGAAATTCTTGACCTTGGAGTAGTCCGCGCTCTGCACGTCTTGACCGCCTTGATCGAGGGCGCCAGTTGGTGTGTTCAAGCCTCACCTCCCCCAGCCGACTGGGAGAGCTCCTCTTCCGGCAGGATCCAGATGATTTTTTCCAGGTTGATCGCGATGAAATTGCACCGGTACATCTCTTTACCCGTTGTGTTGTAAACAACTGCGTCGGTCACCACGAAGAATTTATCCAGGTGGTTGATCTCGTCTTTCAGACGGCGGTCGGGCATGGTATGGATTTTGCCGCGCACCACGTTCGTCTCGGTCTGGATGATGACCTGTACCGGCTCTTTGGTGACGATGTCTGTGAAGAATTTCCCCTTCTCATCAAAGTGAATGGCCATGTTCCGCCTCACATGATATCTCGAAAGATTCTGCCCATTATACGGGGGGCATGGTGTAGCCAAGCCCCGAGCGTGTCACGATATGTTGAGGGTTTTTTGGATCATTTTCCAGTTTTTGCCGCAGCCGCGAGATGCTCACCCATAAGATTTCTTTGTCGTCTCGATATTCGGGACCCCACACATCGGTGAGGAGTTGTTCTGAGGTGAGGACGCTCCCCAGGTTGTGTGCAAACTGCAACAACAGCCGGTATTCAGTCGCCGAGAGAAATACAATCCGGTCATCCTTGAAGACCTCTGCGCGCGCGAAGTCTATCCGTAGGTTGCTGTGCATGAATGATGCCTGGTGGTACCCGCTGCCCGTGGTTTGCGCTCTGCGCAGGACTGCTCGAACCCGCGCCAGCAGCTCGGTAGCCGAAAACGGCTTGACAATGTAATCGTCGGCTCCCAGGTCGAGCCCGCGCACGCGGTCGTTTTCACTGCCGCGCGCCGTCACGATGATGATAGGCACGTTTGAGAATTCGCGGATGCGTTCCAGCGCCCCAAACCCATCCAATACCGGCATCATCACATCGAGCAGCACCAGATCCGGATGCCGCTCGACAACCTGGTCAACCGCTTCCTGCCCGTTGGTTGCTTTGATCACGATAAATCCCTCCGTGACCAGGTTGGCTTCCATCAATCGCAGATATCGCGGCTCGTCGTCAACGACTAGAATATTCACACCCATGGTTCCCTCCTGTTCAAGTGGTTTTCATTCGATCTTCGAGCGGCAGGTAGATTGAGAAGGTTGTCCCCGTTCCAACAACCGAGTCTGCCACGATCTCACCCTGATGCGCCTGAATAATTTGCCGGCATATAAAGAGCCCCAGCCCGGTGCCCCGAATGGATTTGTTTTGATCGGTGACACGGTAGAAGCGTTGAAAAACCTTTTCCAGTT
>JADYYC010000459.1 GCA_020853835.1 Anaerolineales bacterium | reverse complement strand
CCCCGGCGTGCGACATCGGCGCCTATGAGCTGGTCACCGCCGGCTGGATCAGCTTCAACAAGCCGGAATACACCGTGGCGGATGGCGTGTACGAGGGGTACGGCCCGGTGGATGTGGACGTCATCGTCAAGCTCACACGGATCACCGGTAAGGACCAACCGATCAGCGTCGATTACACTTACAACACGCCCCCGGTCTACGATTTCGTGCCCTTTTCGGGCAAGCTCACCTGGGAGGCCGGAGACAGCGCCGCCAAGTCGTTCACGATCACCATCCTGGACGATGAGTACAAAGAGCCCGAAAAAATCATCGAAGGGATCTTGAAAAACGCGACCGCCGGCGCTGGCATATCCCCCAACGGGATCGTGCGCCTGATCGTGCCGGCCAATGATCCGCTCGGGCAGGATCCGCCGCCCCCGATCTACCTCCCGCTCATAATCCTGCCATGACCCGGCGGCCCCGGCTGTGTCATATCCAGGGCGGCGCTCTGAGAGCGCCGCTTTTCTTTATCATCAGCCGCCACACAAGTCGCTTATAATGTCCGCATGGACCCCGCCACGCTCAGCCCAGCCGCGCTGCTCCGCAAATACGGCCTGCGCCCCAACAAGAGCCTGGGGCAGAACTTCCTGGTCGACGAGGGGGCGCTGCGCAAGATCGTCCAGGCCGCCGAGATCCAGCCGGATGAGACGGCGCTTGAGATCGGGCCGGGGCTGGGCGGGCTGACACGCTTGCTGGCGCGCGCAGCCGCGCGCGTGGTGTGCGTGGAGCTCGACCGGGCGCTCATCCCGGTCTTGGAAGACCTGCTCGGCGGCTATCCGAACGTCGAGCTGGTGCAGGGCGACATCCTGAAGCTCGATCTTGAGGCGCTGCTGCGCCTGGGGCCACAGGCGCCCGCCTACCTGGTGGTCGCCAACATCCCTTATTACATCACCTCGGCGCTGCTGCGCCGGCTGTTGGAAACCGCCCACCCCCCGAGCCGCCTGGCGCTGACGCTCCAACGCGAAGTGGCGGAGCGGGCCGCCGCGTCCGCGGGCGAGCTGAGCCTGCTGGGGCTGAGCGTGCAGGTTTACGGACGCCCGCAGGTCGTCGCCCGCATCCCGGCGGGCGCTTTTTACCCGCCCCCGAAGGTCGACTCGGCGGTCTTGCGGGTGGACCTCTACGCCAGCCCGGCGGTCCCGGCTGAGCAGATCCCGCTCTTCTTCCGGCTGGCAAAGGCCGGGTTTTCGCAGAAGCGCAAGACGCTGCGCAACGCCCTGGCGGGCGGGATGCGCTGGCCGCCCGGGCGGGCGGGCGAGACCCTCGCCGCGGCGGGGATCGACCCGGCCCGGCGGGCCGAAACGCTCAGCCTGGATGAATGGCGGAGCCTGACGGAGGTCGTCCAGGCTCTATCCCCACACGATCACGAGCAGCCCAACCAGGAAGCGTAAGCCCGCCCCGAGCAGCAGCCCAATTTGAAAGCTGTTCGCCACCAACCGGGCGGCGAAAATCGAAATGAACGCCGCCGCGTTTACGAACGCGGCTGGCTGTGGACTTGGGGTTGTTCGGGAGCGTGCAGATCGCGATAACGCCAGAGGATCTGCCAGACCCGCAGCGCGGCTTCGCGCTGGATGCGGAATGACATCTTCGAAGTCCCCCAGCGCCGGTCCGCAAAGTAAATCGGCACTTCTTCATATGCGTAGCCAAGACAGGCGGCGACGTAGATCGTCTCCACCTGGAAGGCGTACCCGGTCGAGCGGATGCGTGCCAGCGGCATACCTTGCAGCGTCTCCCGCCGCCAGATCCTGAAGCCGCCAGTCACGTCGCGCACCTTGAGCTTCAAGATGGTGCGGGCATAGAAATTCCCAAAGGCGGAGAGCGATTTGCGCCACAGCGGCCAGTTCCGGTCCACGCTGCCGCCCGGGACATAGCGCGAGCCAATCACAACGTCGCAGAATTGGAGCGTCTCCACCATGCGCAGGATGCGCTCCGGCGGGTGCGAAAAATCGGCGTCCATCTGCCCGATGGCTTGAGCGCCGTCCAACAGCGCCTGCTCAAATCCTTGAATGTACGCCGTGCCCAGGCCCAGCTTGCCCGGGCGGTGGATCACCGAGATGTGTGCGGGGTTCTGAGCGCTCAGGCGCTCGGCGATCTCGCCTGTCCCATCGGGGCTGTTGTCGTCGACAATCAGCAGCCGCAAGTCGGGGAGTGGCAGCGAAAACAGCGCCTCAGCCAGCCGGGGCAGGTTCTCTGCTTCGTTATAGGTAGGCACAATCAGTGTAAGTTTCATGGCATCCCGTTAGGTGATCTGGCGCTTCAGCCTGGTTTTCAATTCTGGCAGGTTTTTGAAAGGCCCGTCGCTCGCGGTCAGGCATCCGAGCTGGATGTTCAGCCGCCCTTCCAACGCCTCCGCTTTGCCGCGGTCCTTGAGCGGATAGAAATAATCCAGCGACTGCTCCAGGCGGCTGTGGATGCGCTCTTCCAAAGGCGTGAGGTCCTTTGAATGCGTTACGAGCACAAAGTCGGTCATGCTCAGGTGACCGATGAAGTCGTTTGTGCCGCCTGCGCTGCGCATGGCGTTGTGGATCATCAGGCTCACCGCGCGCAGCACGTCGTCGGCGGCCACAAAACCATAGGCCTCGCTAAAACGGTTCAGGTTCTGGATCGCGACGGCGAGCAAACCCCAGTCCGAACCCCCGAGGCACTCCCGCAGGCGCTCGTCAACCAGGTTGCCCTCGGGCAGCCCCGTGACCGGGTTTGTCAGCGGGCCGGTTGTGGTGCGCTGGAGCGAGTTCCTCACCCTCAGGCGCAGCTCTTGGATGTCAAACGGCTTGGTGATGTAGTCGTCGGCGCCGAGCTGTAAACCCTGCAGGCGGTCGGCGCGATCGCGGCGGTTGGTCAAGAAGATGATCGGGATATCCTGGGTGCGCTGGTTCGTCCGGAGCCGCCGCGCAACTTCGAACCCGTCGATGTCCGGCAGCCGGATGTCGAGGATGATCAGGTCGGGGCGGACCGTGCGGCAGGTTTTGAGCGCGTCCTCGCCCCAGTTGACGGCGTAGACCTCGTAATTCTGCCCGCGAAAATAGGCCGTCAGCATCTCCGCCACGTCGACGTCGTCTTCAACGATCAGCAGGTTGAATATCCTCGCAGCCACGCCCGCATTCCCCGCGTCAGCCGATGGGGGTCTTCTGGATGACAAATTCGCAGGTGCTGTCGCCCATCGCAACGCATTTCGATTCGTTTACGCGGAACTCGTTCCCGCCCGAAACCCACTTAAGCCCTTCTTGCAGCAGCCCCGTGGCGATGAAACACACCGGCTTATCCGAGTGAGGCCGTCCCCAGCAGACCGGGCAAAGGTGGATCGTGTAAACAAACACATCGGTCTCTTCGTGAACCGTCGAATACTGGTCGCTGATTTGGGAGAAGATTTTCGCCATCGCCGGGATGCCGATGCGCAGCTTGGCCTGCAGGGGCAGGACTTTGAAGGCCAGGTCGCCTACGCCGGCCAGCGCGCCGAAGTTGCGCAGCGCATCCGCAAACGCAGCCCGCCCGGCGCGCAGCGCCAGCCCGCGCCCGCCGCGCGGCCCGTACATCTCTTCCAGCGCCAGGTTCAAGGCGGAAAAATCCGCAAAGTTGAACTCGCGCTCAAGGTTGTCGGGCGGGTAATTGTCGATCAGGTGGGACAGGTGCGCCAGGTTCAAGACCGCGTTGATGCCGTTTTTGCCCATCACGTCTTCGAGAGCCTTGATGGATATCCTGGCGATCTTGTTGGCGTAGTTATATTCACTCTTCGGGATCGGATCCATATCTTCGCCTGCTCGCTTCTAGATCAGTTTGGTGAGCGCCTCGGCCGCGCGGCGCATATCCAGGAAGATCAACCCCAGCTTGGCCCGCTCGCGCGCCATCGCAGTCAGCACGGCTTCCTCGCCTACGGACATCAAGATGACGTAACCCTGCTCGCCCTTGATATAAACCTGCTCGAGCACGCCGCGGCCAAGTTCCGAAGCGATGCGCTCGCCAAGCGAGAGCATGGCGGCCGACATGGCAGAGACGCGATCCTCCTCGACGCTCTGCGGCAAGGCGGAGGCGATGCTCAAACCGTCTACGCTGACCACCGCGGACGCCTCGATATCCGGCGAGGAAGCCTGAAGATCTCTGAGGCGTTCAACCATCAATTGTGATCGAGATTTCGTCAAGTCTGACGCTCCTTCCTCCTGGCTGGGCGCTTTCACGGGGACCCTGGCGTTGTTGCTGAAAGCTTCGCGCCGGGTTTCCAGCTCCAATTTTTCAATAAACTTAGAGATTTTTCATCAACAAGCATCATTCTAACACAATGTATATCCAGGACTTAAGAGCGCGTGCTATAATCTTACGGTTTTGCAATTTTGTGCAATAATAGTGCCAGGGATTGAGCGCAATTTCACCAAAATCGGACGGTTTCTAAGGAGAAGGCATGAAGGAGCGGGTTTTCTTCATTTCTACGTGGGCGGTCATCCTCATACTCGGAACAATCATGAGCGGCTGCGCGCCCGCGGCTGCGCCAGCCGGGGAAGCCCCCAAACTGCGCCTGGCGGTCCTGCCCGTGCTGGACACCCTGCCCATGTATGTCGCCGAAGAGGAAGGTCTGTTTGCCAGGAACGGCCTGGAGGTCGAATTGATCCCCGTGGCCTCGGCCCCCGAGCGAGACCAGCTCATCGCCGCGGGGCAGGCGGACGGCATGATGAACGAAGCGCTCTCGACCGCTTATATCAACCGGGAGGGCGTGGGGGCTCAGGTGGTGCGTTACGCCCGCGCCGCCAGCCCCGAAAACGCCCTCTTTAGCATCCTGGCCTCCAAAGGGAGCACGATCGAGAGCATCGAAGATTTGAAGGGGGTCGAGATCGGCATCTCGCAGGGCACGGTCATCGAATACCTGACCGACCGCCTGCTCCAGGCCGAGGGCTTTTCGGATGCGGAAATCGCCACGATCGCCGTGCCAAAAATCGACGAGCGCATGAACCTGCTCGAGACCGGATCGCTGAGCGCGGCCATGCTGCCCGAACCGCTCACCACCCTCGCCCGCATCAACGGCGCCCGGGTCATCCTCGACGACACGCGCCACCCCGAATACAGCTTCAGCACCATCACCTTTCGCAAGCCGGTGATCGACCAGCAACCCGAGGCGGTGCGGGCCTTCCTGAAGGCCATCGAGCAGGCAGTCGAGCTGATCAACGCCAACCCCGAAAAGTATGAAGATTTGATGGTCAAGAAACAGGTCGTGCCGCCCCCGCTCCAGGGGAAGTTCAAAGTGCCGCAGTTCGTGACGGCCGGCGTCCCGACCGAGGCCCAATGGGACGACATGATCGCCTGGGCGCTCGAAAAAGGGTTGCTCGAAAAGCCGGTCTCCTATGCCAGCTCGGTCAACGCCAGCTTTTTGCCGGGGAAATAACCCCTGAATGGTCGAGCTCGATTCGCTTACCTACGCCTACCCGGACGGCCAGACGATCTTCCAGGATTTTAGCTGGAGCGCGCGGCGGGCTGAAGCGTGGGCGGTGTTGGGGCCTTCAGGCTGCGGCAAGACCACGCTGCTCTACCTGTTGGCTGGCTTGCGCCAGCCGCTGGCAGGGCGGGCGCTCATCGACGGGCAGCCGCTGCTCCGCCCCAGACCGCACACGGGGCTGATCCTGCAGGATTATGGGCTGCTGCCCTGGGCGACCGTGCGTGAAAACGCCGCCCTGGGCCTGCGCATTCGCACCTTTTACGGGCCGGATGGCAAACACGCCCCGGATGAATTTCAGCCGGGGCAGGATGTCGACCCCTGGCTGCGCCGGCTGGGGCTCGACCCATTCATAGACCAGTACCCGGGGCAGCTCTCGGGCGGGCAGCGCCAGCGCACCGCCATCGCCCGGACGCTCGCGCTCCAGCCAGACCTGCTCCTGATGGACGAGCCGTTCTCCTCCCTGGACGCCCCCACCCGCGAGGGCTTGCAGCGCCTGACGCTCGAGCTGTGGCGGGAACAGGCGCTGACGCTGATCACCGTCACCCATTCGATCGAGGAAGCGGTGGTGTTGGGCGAAAAAATTCTGCTGCTCGGCCGCCCTCCCAACCGGACCCCCACGGTGGTCGAAAACCCAGGCGGCGCCGATCCCGAGTTCCCCGACAGCGCCGGTTACGCAGCCCAGGTGCGCGACCTGCGCCGCCGGCTGGAAGCGTTGGAATAGGCGGGAGGGGTGATAAAACGCCGGGAACTCTTAGGGGCGGTGGTCGGGCTGCTGCTCGTCTGGCAGGTCGCAGCGCTGCTGCTCAATATCGCGGTCCTGCCGACGCCCCTGCGGGTGGGTCAGGCGTTCCTGCAAGAGCTGGCGCAGGGCAAGCTCCTGGAACACCTGCTCGCCAGCCTGTGGCGCGTCGCCGCCAGCACCGCCCTGGCGGTGCTGCTGGCTGCCCCCGCCGGCCTGCTTCTGGGCCAATCTTCGCGCCTGAACCGCTTCTTCTCGCCGCTGATCTATCTGCTCTACCCGATACCCAAGGTGGTGTTCGTCCCGATCGTGCTGCTGTTCTTCGGGATCGGCGATTTCCCAAAAATCATCATCATCTTCCTGATCCTGTTCTTTCAAATCCTGGTGTTGGTGAGGGATCAGGCCGCGGCCATCCGCCCGGAATTGATCCAAAGCGTGCGCAGCCTTGGGGCGGGGCGGCGGGCGCTCTTCCGCTTTGTCTACCTCCCTGCCAGCCTGCCCGCGATCCTGACCGCCCTGCGCCAGTCCGTCGGGACGGCGGTGGCAGTCCTTTACGTGGCTGAGCTTTTTGCCACGCAGCGCGGGCTGGGATACTATATTTACTTGAACGGCAGCACGCTCTTCAATTACCCCGCCATGTACGCCGGGATCGTGGCGCTCAGCCTGATGGGGCTGGGTCTATATTTCGGTGTGGACTGGCTCGAACGCCGCCTTTGCCCCTGGCAGGCGGCTCATTGATAGGGGGAAATAACTACATTCTATAGTGAAGCGATGATCAGCCCGACGGTATATAGCAACCCGTAGATCAGGGTCAGGCGGCCCGTTCCCGCCAGGGCCTGGTTGAGCGGGCGTCCTTTCAGCCCCCATACCAGGCGGTTATGCTGCAGGGCCAACGGCAGCGACAGCCAGGGGACTAAAACCCAGTGCGGCATGATCCAAAAAACCCACATCAGGACCGGCGCCAGGTAGGCCGCCGCCAGGCACAGGCTGTATTCGATGCGCGAGCCGCGCACGCCCAGCCGCACTGCCAGCGTGCGCTTGCCGGTCGATCGATCGGTGGGGATGTCCCGCAGGTTGTTGACGACCAGGATGGCGGTGATCAAAAAGCCCGCCGGCAGCGAGGACCAGACCGCGATCGGATCGATCGCCAGAGCCTGGACGTAATAAGTCCCGCACACCGCCACCGGCCCGAAGAACAGGAACACGACCAGGTCGCCAAGCCCGTAATAGCCAAAAGGGATCGGGCCGCCGGAGTAGGCAATGGCGGCCGCGATCGAAGCCAGGCCGATCACCAGCACGAGCGGGCCGGCGACCAGGTAAAGATAAACGCCCAGCAGCGCCGCCAGGCCAAAAACGAGCCACATCCCCCCCAGCACCTGGCGCGGGCTCAACAGCCCCGTTTGCGTGACCCGCGCCGGGCCCAGCCGCTCTTTGGTGTCCGCGCCGCGGTAGTAATCATAAACGTCGTTGGCCAGGTTGGCGCCGATCTGGAGCAGCAGCGCGCCCAGCAGACACGCCAGCGCCGGCCCGAGCGAGAACTTCCCTGCCCAAACCGCCGCGGCCGAACCGATGATCGCCGTTGTTGCCGCGGCGGGCAGGGTCTTCGGGCGGGCCGCCATCGACCAGATTTGGAACGGGGTTGGGGCAGCTTGTGATGGTTTGGGCATGGTTAGCGAAATCCTAATCGCGAGTGCGATGTACGTCAAGACAGAAAAGCATGAAACCAGGCGAAACGGCCCCCTCAGAGGCCGGCGGGCTGCTTCCATCTCGCATTAATGTTTCATTTGCATTCCGCGCGCCAGGCAAACCGGGGGCGCAAAATACGCTATAATGACGCTTCAGTTCGCCCAACAGGGCGGAACGACAAAAAAAAGATGATGAACAGAAGCGCGATTTTGAAAAACCTCACTTCAAGCCTGGCTCTGTGCGCCGTTCTGCTCGGGCTGCTCTCGGGAAGCCTCTATCGCCCGGTCGAAGCGCAGGCGGCGCCCGCCGCTGCGCCCAATGCCTCCTCCCAGGTGTTGTGCCTGCCCGGCATTTACCTGTACGACCCCGGCGACTGCCTCCCTGCGGGTCCTTCGGCTTATTTGACCCAAATGGCGCAGAAGGGCCTCACCTTCCCCGTCCCGCCGCTCGCCTACCAGCCGGTCGACCCGGCGCTTGGCATCGTGAACACCAACTACGGCGAGGTGGTCAACATGCCCGCCCCCGTGTTCAACTCGATAGACGACGCGATCAAGGGCAACAAGCGTAGCGCCGCCGAGACCCTCAACGGCTATTTCGTCTACGTCTCGTACATGAGCCAGCAGGAGACGGGCGGCAAAAAGCTGTACGAGATCCGCCCGGGCGCGTACATGACCGGTAATTATATCTCACGCCTGGGAGTAATGCCTCCCTCGCGCGGCATCACCTTCTCCAGCACACCGGTGACGTCCTTTGGCTGGGTGCTCACCTATTTCTCGCAAACGCTCCAGATCGAAGTGCGCCGCGCCCCCGGCGGCGAACCCACCGGCAGGCTGTTGAGCCTGTACGAGATCGTGCCGGTGTATGGGGAGGAAAAATCGGGCGAAGAAAGCTGGTACATGATCGGCCCGGACGAATGGGTGCTTGGTAAATACGTCGCCCGCGTCATTCCGAACGCGACGCCCCCCGAAGGGATCACCGGCGACCGCTGGATCGAGGTCAACCTCTTCGAGCAGACGATGGCGGTCTATGACAAGCGCCAGATGGTCTTTGCGACCCTGATCGCCAGCGGGGCCGAGCCGTTCTGGACCCAGCCAGGCGTGTTCCAGATTTACGAGACGCACGAACTGGGCCCGATGAGCGGGTCCTTCGAGGCCGATCGCTCGGACGCCTATTTTCTCCAGGACGTGCCCTTTATCATGTATTATGACGGGTCGTATGCGCTCCACGGCGCATACTGGCGCGCCAAGATGGGCTTCCGCCAGTCGCATGGCTGTGTGAACCTGACGGTGGGCGATGCGCACTGGCTTTACAACTGGGCCGATATCGGCGATTGGGTCTACATCTGGGACCCCTCCGGTCAAACGCCGACCGACCCCGAGATGTACAAGGGTGGGGGCTATTAGACACGATACGGGCCGGAAATGGGCCCTGACCCTCATGGCGCTGGTCTTGATGTCCGCCGCGCTGGCATGCTCGGCGGGCGGGCTGTTGGCGCGGAGCGAGTCGGCGCCCACCGCCCCGCCGCCCGCGGTCGAGACATCTCGCGAGCCAACCGAACCGCCGCTTCCGACCGCGCCACCGACCGATACGCCGACCTCCGCGCCTCCCCCGCCCACAGAGACCGCCACAGCCACCGTCTTCCCAACGGCCACCGGGCCGCGCCCCAGCCCCTCGCCATTGCACTTCCAGGTCTTCGACGAAGTCTGGGGCACGGTGAACACCAACTACCTCTATCGAGATTTCAACGGGACCGACTGGAACGCGGTGCGCGAGCAGGCCTTACAGCGCATCGGGGCCGGGCTGACCGACCCTGAGTTCTACGCCATGCTGGCCGAGATGATCTACAACCTGGGGGATGAACATTCGGCGTTCTTCAGCCCCGAACAGGCCCGCCAGCTCGACGCCGAGTATGCGGGAGAGTTCGAATACGTCGGCATCGGCGTGGTTCACACCCCGATCGAAGAACGCGGCTTGCTCTCGATTGTGCTGGTCTTTCCGGGCAGCCCGGCAGAGCAAGCCGGCTTGAAGCCGCACGATAACATCCTTGCGGTCGACGGCGTGCCGATCTTCGACGAGCAGGGCAACCGGAGAAACCTGCTGCGCGGCCCCGCCGGGACGACGATCGTTATCACGGTGCAAACCCCGGGGCAGGAGCCGCGCCAAGTGACCATCCAGCGCGCGCCGGTGGTGAGCGAGATGCCGGTGCCCCACCAGGTAGTGTCGACGCCCGCCGGCAAGCGCATTGGCTATATCATGATCCCCACGTTCAACGAGGGTTCGATCGCCGAAAAGGTTGCCCAGGCCCTCCAGGATCTTGCGCGCGAAGCGCCCCTCGACGGGCTGATCCTGGACAACCGCATCAACGGCGGCGGGACGAGCGAGGTCATGCTCAGCACCCTCTCCTATTTCGTCAACGGCGAGGTGGGCTATTTTGTGCAGCGCAACCAGGAAGAAACCATCCGCGTGAGCGGGGTGGACCTGTCCGGCTCGCAAAGCCTGCCCCTGGTTGTGCTGGTCGGCGACGGGACCATGAGCTTTGGCGAGGTCTTTGCGGGGATCTTGAAAGACCTCGGCCGCGCGACCATCATCGGCGAGCAGACGCAAGGGAATGTGGAACTGCTGCGGGTGTTCGACTTTTCCGACGGCTCGCGCGCCTGGATCGCCACCGCCACCTTCCGACCCTATAACCACCCAGACCAGGATTGGGAAAGCACCGGGATCATACCCGATATCTCCGCCGCGGGAAGCTGGGACGAGGTCACCTTCGAAACCGACCCGGTGATCCAGCAGGCGCTCAACTTCTTTGGGGGTTAGCGTGGATTCGGGTTAAGAGGGTCACGTCACTGTAAGGGCGGTTTTTGCCCGACAAGGACATGTGAGGCGCGTCATCGCGAGCGTTCTGTGCGAAGCGATCTCCCGATTGGGAAAGGGGGATTGCTTCAGTCGCTGCGCTCCTTCGCAATGACGCCTGGGGCGCGTCGCGCGGGGCAGCCCGATAAGCGGACCTCCCAAGAAACTTCCTCAGTT
>JADYYC010000458.1 GCA_020853835.1 Anaerolineales bacterium | reverse complement strand
GGAAAGCTCACCAAAGGCTGCAGCGTCCCACTTGAGCCGGGGAGCAAAGTGGTGTTGATGCCTGCCAGCCGCGCAAAAGTGATCCGCGATCTGGTGGTCGATTTCTAAGCCGGACGCCTCAAGGGAATTGGAGGGACCTGCATATGCTTTATCAAAAATACGAGGTGGCTCAGACACTGGCAGAAGCGCTTTCACTGCTCGAATCCCACAATGGGGGGAATGTGCGATTGGTAGCGGGGGGGACTGACCTGATCCTGCAGCTTCATGAGCGCATCCTTTCAGCAGAGGTGCTGGTGGACATCAGCCGCGTCTCCGAGATGCGCGGCATCCGCCAGGACGGCGATGAGCTTGTGATAGGCGCGGCAACAACTTATGCGGAGATTTACCACTCCTCTTTGATACAAAACCACGCCCCATTGTTAGCTGAGGCGAGCAAGAAAATCGGGGCGGTGCAAATTCAAAACATGGCGACGCTGGGCGGCAACATTGGAAACGCCTCGCCCGCAGCCGATGCCATCCCGTGCCTGTATGCGCTGGATGCCGATGTGGTCGTGGCCAGCCCAAACGCGGAGCGACGCATCCCCGTTGCGGAATTTCACCAGGGATACCGCAAAATCGATCTGAAACCGGGAGAGCTCATAAAAGAAATTCGGTTTGCGATCCCGCCCGAAGGAACAGGCACGGCCTTCTACAAATATGCCTTGCGAAAGAGCCAGGCCATATCGGTGGTGGATGCGGCAGTCTGCTTGAAAATCGAAGACGGGGTGATCCGCCATGCAGCGGTCGCACTTGGGGCTGTGGCGCCTACAATCATCCGCAGCCCGGAAGCCGAAGCCGTGCTGATAGGAGAGCCGCCATCGGAGGACCTGTTCGCCAGGGCTGGCGAGGCGGCCCGAAAGGATGCACGCCCGATCGACGACATTCGTGGGAGCGCATCCTTCCGCAGATACCTCGTCGCGGTGTGTGTTTCCCACGCGGTCAGATCAGCCTGTGAGCGCGCCGTCCGCTAACACAAGGAGCATTTCATGGATGAGAATAACCTGGTAAAGATGACATTGACCGTGAATGGAGAAGAGGTCTCCATGATGGCTAAGGGAGGGCGCCGCCTCCTGGATTTTCTGCGGGATGACCTGCATCTCACCGGCTCCAAAGAGGGCTGCGGGGAAGGAGAATGCGGCTCTTGCACCGTCCTGTTGGACGGACACAGCGTGTTGTCCTGCCTGACGCCCATGGAGCGCGCGATCGGCCGCTCGGTCGTCACCATCGAGGGCGTTGGCAGCCCCACGAATCTTCACCCCGTCCAGGCTGCGCTGCTCGACGAGGGCGGGGTGCAGTGTGGCATGTGCACGCCAGGAATGGTGATATCTGCGATCGATTTGCTGCAGCGCAACCCCGACCCCACGGTTGAGGAGATCATTGAAGGCATCTCAGGCAATCTGTGCCGCTGCACAGGCTACAAGAAGATCATCTTCGGCATCCAGCACGCGGCCGAGGAACTTCGATCCAGCGGTCGAACGGGGATGGTTAAGGAGGCAACCAGATGACCGGTGACAAGCAAGCGCTGCAAAAAGAAAAGCTGATCGTAGGGACGCCTCAAACCCTGCGCGAAACCGATTTTGATCCCGTGGGAAAATCGGTGGTGCGCAAAGACGTCATCCCGAAGGTGACCGGAAAGGCGATTTACGCTGGCGATCTGCACATGCCGGGGATGTTGATCGGCAAGGTGTTGTTAAGCGCCCAGCCCCACGCCCTGATCAAGGGCATCGATATCTCCGCCGCGGCCGCCGTCCCCGGCGTCAAAGCGGTTTTGACCGCCCAAGACATCCCCGGCGAAAACGTATTTGGCATCGCCATCCCCGACCAGCAGGTGCTGGCAGACCGGAAAGTGCGTTTTATCGGCGAACCGGTGGCGGTTGTTGCGGCTGAGGACGCATTTGCGGCCGAACAGGCCGTCAGCAAAATCCGGGTGGAATACGAGCCGCTGCCAGCCGTCTTCAACCCGATCGATGGGCTCAAACCCGGCGCGCCCCTGGTTCATGAAAAAGGCAACATTCTCTACCACACCAAGGTGCGCAAGGGCAACATCGAAAAAGGGTTCGATGAAGCCTCCGTCATCGTCGAGAACATTTACCGCACCGCGGGACAAGATCATGCGCCGATCGAACCCGAAGCGGGGTTCTCCTGGATCGACGCGGAGGGCGTGCTGAACGTGTTTACCAGCACCCAGTACGCATTTCGAGACCGGCGGCAGATCGCGGTTGTGCTCAACCTGCCCATGAACCGCGTACGCGTGGCAAACATGACTATGGGCGGTGGGTTCGGGCGCAAGGATGATGTGACGACCGAGATCCTGGTTGCGTTGCTCGCCTGGAAGACCGGACGCCCGGTGCGCCTGGTTTACACCCGCCACGAAGCCATGCTGACACAGACCCACCGTCACCCCACTTATGTGCGCGTGCGCACCGGCGCAAACAAGGAGGGCAGGCTGACGGCGATGGAAGGCGTCATTTATGGCGATACGGGGGCTTACTCGTCTCTGGGAATTTTCGTGATCAAGAAGATGGCCCTGCACCTTGGAGGCCCCTATTATTACCCGAATTACAAGTCCGACAGCTTCTCCGTTTATACCAATAACCCCATCTATGGGCCGTTTCGCGGCTTTGGCGTTCTCCAGGCCGCCGTCTCGCACGAAGGTCAGATCGACGAGCTGGCCGAAAAGCTGGGGATGGATCCTTTAGAGTTTCGATTGAAGAACTGCCTCAGGCCTGGGCTGAGCTTTTCCACCGGTCAGGTCATGACCGAAGCTTGTGGGATCGGCGCTACGCTGGAAAGGCTGCAACAGTATATGGTTGAGAACGGGCTGAGTTTTGAGCGCCCGCAGGAGGTGTCAGCATGAAGCTGCGTGGAATAGGCGTTGGTGCAATGATGTACGGGCTGGGCTATGGCTACGCCCGTCCCGATTTCTCAGCCACCGATATCGAGCTGGCGCCCGATGGAACTGTGACCATCTGGAACGGGGCCAGCGAGCTGGGCCAGGGGTTGACGACCCTCCTGTGCCAGTTGGTAGCCCAAGAACTGGGCATACCCTACGAGGATACCTTCATCATCTCTGCCGACACCGGGCGCACGCCCGATGCCGGGCCGGTTTCCGCCAGCCGTTCGACCTATGTGCAGGGAAATTCTGCCATAAAAGCCTGCCGCGATCTTAAGGGGCCTCTTTCGGAACTGGCCGGCGAGCTTCTCAAAGTTGACCCAGACCGTTTGATTTACAAGGACGGGCTGGTACAAGACCAGGAGGATCCAAACCGCTCGATCAGTTTTCACAACCTGGCTGGCGAGATGCACAAACGCGGCCGGCGCGTGCGTGGGAGCGGCTACCACAACATCACCACCGCGGACGTCGATCCGGAGACCTCGCAAGGCGACGCCTATGCCAGCTACGCCTGGGCAAGCCAGTTGGCCGAAGTGGAAGTGGACACAGAGATGGGACTGGTGACCGTGCTGCGCCTGGCCTCCGCGACGGACGCCGGAAAAGCGATCAACCCCAAGATGGTGGAAGGTCAGATCGAAGGAGGAGCGGTACAGGGTTTGGGATTTGCCCTCATGGAAGAGATGAAAGTAGAGCAGGGCGAGTTCAAGAACGCAAAGCTCAGCACCTACCTCATCCCCACCGCGGCAGACGTACCTATGGTCGAGCCCTTGATTGTGGAGGTCTTCGACCCCACCGGTCCTTACGGCGCCAAGGGGGTCGCCGAACCAGCAACAATCCCCACCGCGCCGACGATTTTCAATGCAATCACAAACGCCACTGGTAAGCGGGTGCGCTCTACTCCAGCTTCGCCAGAGAGAGTGCTGCGGCTGCTTGGAAAACTAGAAGAAGAGGAGGAAGAAACCCAATTGACCTTTGAAGATATGCCCTATCCGGAACCATAGACTCGTATCAGACCAAAAGGAAAAAGGAAGGAAGACCATGTTTAAGAATTGGAAGCTGTTGATAACGCTCATGGCGCTCTTCACCATCGTTATGTCCGCGTGCGCCGCGCCAGCTACACAGGCACCGCAGGCTCCACAGGCGACAGAAGCGCCAGTTCAGGAAGCGCCAAAAGCCGAACCGATCAAGATCGGCGTTGTCGAACCGCTCACCGGTCCGGTTGCCGATTCGGGTTCATACGTGGTCAATGGCGTGAAAATCGCCGTCGATCGGATTAATGCGAACGGGGGCGTATGCGGCCGGCCGTTAGAAGTCGTCATCGAAGACGGCAAGAACGACCCGCAAGAATCTGCCAATGCGGCCGAATTATTGATCACGCGCGATAAGGTCCCCGTCATTATGGGCGCCTGGGGCAGCTCATCCTCCCTCGCGGTGATGCCGGTGATGGAAAAGCACAAAGTCCCGTTGTTGATCGAAACCTCCAGCTCCGGGAAGATCAGCGACCCGGCGACCCCTGGGTTCCAATATGCCTTCCGGATCAGCCCGATGAGTAAGATGGAAGCTGATGCGTCGGAGGCCTACATCGTTGACAAGCTGGGATTGAAAAATGTCGCAATCCTCAGCGTGAACAACGACTGGGGGCGTGGCGCGGCGAAGGTTTTCACTGAGGCTATTGAAGCGCACGGCGGAAAAGTGATCAGTGAATACTTTGTCGAGCAAGACGCCACAGACGTTCTCCCGCAGTTGACAGAAATTAAAAGTTCCGGCGCCGATTCGATCCTGATCACCACCAGCGCCGGGCAGATTGCCACCATGCTGAAGCAGGTCCATGAATTGGGCATGACTCAGACCGTCCTGACCACGGGCGGTTCAAACTACCCGATGGCTGTCATGAGCCTGTCAAGCCCTGAGGTTGTAGAAGGCACCTATCACCTGGTCTTCTACGTTCCCGAACGGTTCGACCTGGCTGCGGACGCGGCTCTGTCCGAGTGGTACTTGAACGAGTACACAAAGCGGGGTCTGCCGGCCATCGGCATCGGGGAATCCTATCGTGGGTTCGACGGGATGCATGTCATTGCCCAGGCAATTGAAAAGGCTGGCTGCACGGTTACCCCTGAGGCCATCCGCGAAGCCATGTCAAAGGTGGAATTTGCAGGCTTGAGTGGAATGGTGAAGTTTGCCGAAGCTGAAGGACACCAGAGCCGTCCCAATGTCTATCTGGTTCAGATGGTGGGCGGAAAGATGGTCGTCCCTGAGTTTCAGTTCGAGAAATAGATAAGCGGTGAAACCGGAGGGATGTGGACGAAAGCCCACATCCCTCCCCACTTGTATTCAGGGAGCACATGATGGCTGAATTCCTTCAGCATTTACTCAATGGATTGATGATCGGGGGGATCTACGCCCTGATGGGGATTGGCCTCACTTTGATCTTTGGAATTATGAACGTGGTCAATTTCTCCCATGGCGAGTTTTATATGCTGGGCGCGTTTGGGGTGCTGACTCTGTTCACTTTCATGGGTGTGCCCTATGTGTTATCTCTAGTTCTCACAGCAGTGTTCTTTTTTATGTTTGGAAGTGTGATAGAAAGGCTGATTCTAAGGCCTTTGCGCAGCCAGCCCGTGGAAGTTCCCATGCTGGCGACAATTGGCCTTTCCATTTTTCTGGCAAATATTGCCCTGATCATTTGGGACCCAACGCCAAAGGATATTGGAATGCCTTTTCCCCTGGTCGCGGTTCAGGTCGGGCCAGTGAGCCTGACGCCCATCCGCCTCTTTGTATTCTTTGCGGCCTTAGTCCTGATTGCCGGGTCGCACCTCTTCCTGAAGTACACGACTCTGGGCACCGCCATCCGGGCCACATTTCAGGATCGTGACGCCGCCGCGTTGATGGGGATCAACATCGATGTTGTCAATATGATCACCTTTGCCTGGGGGACGGCAATTGCAGCCATTGCGGGCGGGCTGCTGGGCCCCATTTTTCAGGTATTTCCAACCATGGGCGCGGCCGCAAGCTCCAAATCGTTTGCGGTGGTCATTGCCGGAGGCCTGGGCAACTTCCCCGGCGCGATTCTGGCAGGGTTGCTGCTGGGCGTGGCCGAAAGCCTGGGCGCAGGCTATATCTCCTCGGGTTATCGGGACGCAATCGCGTTTATTATGATCATCGTGGTTCTTATCTTCAGACCAACCGGTTTGCTGGGTAAATCAAGGCGGCTCGGATGAAGAAATCGAATCTTCCAACCCTACTTGGCGTTCTGGTCTTGCTGGGTGTAGCTCTGGCGCTGCCAGGGCTGTTATCCAACGACTATTATCTGCGCCTGGCGATCATGGCGGGGTTATTTATCCTGCTCGCATCCGCCCATAACATACTGATGAAAGTCGGGCAGCTCTCGCTTGGCCCGGTTGCGTTTTATGGATTGGGAGCATACATTTCTGCCATCCTGAGCGTGCGGCATCACGTCCCCTTTCCCGTCGCGTTCATAGCGGCCGGCCTGGGCGCGGCCGCCGTCGGATGGATCATCGGCCGGCTGACTCTCAAGCTCCGCACCGCCTACTTTGTCCTGGTGACCATTGGTTTTGCCGCATTCTTTCGGCTGGTCGCCATAAACTGGACAGACATGACCAACGGGCCGATGGGCATCACCGCGGTGCCCCCTCCAGCGCCCTGGTTTGTGGGTTACAAGCCGTATTATTACTTCATCCTGGCCTTGGTGGCGCTCGTGGTCTTCGCTTTATACAGGCTGGAACATTCCACGATCGGCCGGGCGATGCAGGCCATTCGTGAAAACGAGACCCTGGGCCGGTCTGTGGGCATCGACAGTTATCGATATATGATGTTGGCGGCAGTGCTGAGCTCGTTTATTATTGGTCTGGCAGGCAGTTTCTACGCCCACTTCTTTCAATTCGTAGGACCCGAACTGCTCAGTTGGGACCTGACGATTGCCATCGTTATCATGGTCATCGCGGGCGGGAGGAACACCCTGGCAGGGCCGATCATCGGCGCGATACTCTTTACCGTTATCCCGGAATTGCTGCGCGCCGCGGCAGCCTGGCGCATGGTGATCTACGGCGCGCTGCTGGTCTTGCTCATGCTCTTCATGCCCGATGGGATATTGCCGGCTTTCATGACACTGCTGCGCCGGGTTGCCTCTTACCTGACGCCCATTTTCCAGAAGTGGCTGCGCCCTGCCGGGGGCGAGCTCGAAGCGGCCATCGCTCAGGCAGACAGCGCTTCGCTCAGCCGGGCCGAAGCCCCTGGTAGGCTTGACCGCCCTTCAGTGCCTGCGCTCCAGGCTGTTACAGAGTCAAAGGGGCAGGAAATGTTGAAGGCGCAAAACGGCATGGATATTTTATCCATCGAAGATTTGTGCGTCAATTTTGGCGGTATCCGTGCCGTAGATCATGTGTCCTTTAACGTCAAAGAGGGAGAGATTCTGGCGATTATCGGCCCGAACGGGGCCGGCAAAACCACCCTCCTGAATGCAATCACCCGCCTGGGGCCAATTTCTTCCGGGGTCGTCAAATATCACGGAGAGGTGCTAAATTCTCTTCAGGCGCATGATGTCGCCCGGGGCAGAATTGTGCGCACATTCCAACACACCAGCGTTTTCCCAAACGTGACCACCAGCCGGAACCTGGTCCTCGCGCATAACTTGCGCGAACCAGCCGGGGTATTGCCAAACCTGCTCCGCACCCCCCAGTACCACGAATCCGAAACGGACTGCCGGGAGCGCGCCAGGCAGGTCTTGACCTTCTTGAACCTCGATCACCACGCCGACACCCGGGCGAACAGCCTTCCCTATGGCAACCAACGGTTGCTGGAGCTGGGGATCGCGATGATGACCAATCCGGCGGTGCTCCTGCTGGATGAACCCGCGGCGGGGATGAACTCAACGGAAGTCGAGATGTTGATGAACCTGATCTTGCAGATCCGGGATATGGGGGTGACCGTCGTCCTGGTCGAGCATGACATGAAACTGGTGATGGGCATCTCAGAACGCATCCTGGTTTTGAACTACGGGAAACAGATCGCCATGGGTTGTCCAGAGGATATCCAGAAAAACACAGACGTGATCACGGCTTACCTTGGAAAGTGGGGTGGCGATGTTACAGCTAACTGACGTAGATGTGTACTACGGGCGGGTTCATGCTCTGAAATCGGTCTCGCTCCGGATTGAAGAAGGGGAGTTGGTCACCCTGGTTGGGGCGAACGGCGCAGGTAAATCGACCACGCTGAAGACAATCTCTGGGATGCAGCGCCCGCGCAACGGCACAATCACCTTCTACGGCGAGGACATTGGGACAAAATCCATGGAACAGATCGTCAAGCTGGGCATCGCTCAATGCCCCGAGGGCAGGCGCGTCTTCCCCGACCTGACGGTTGTCGAAAACCTGCGCATGGGCGCCTATACCCGCAAAGACAAATCAGAGCTAAAAAAAGATTATGACGAGATCTTCAGCCTCTTTCCTATTCTGAACGAGCGCAAACAGCAATCGGCGGGGTCGCTATCTGGCGGTGAACAGCAGATGCTTGCCATTGGCCGGGCTTTGATGCTGCGGCCGCGCCTGCTCATGTTCGATGAGCCCTCGCTGGGCCTGGCCCCGATACTGGTGGAGAAAATGGCAGAAGTGATCAATTTACTCCACAACCGCGGCACCACGATCCTCCTCGTAGAGCAGAACGCTGAGATGGCTCTTCGCCTGGCAGACCGGGCCTACGTCCTCGAAACCGGCCGGGTCGTGCTGGAAGGCTCTTCTCAGTCCGTTCTGAACGATGAGCATGTCCGCAGCGCTTATTTAGGAAATTAATCATCTATACGGAGCCAAGAATGAACGCATACCACCCCACCCCAGAACAAGTGCTCGCCGCCATCGATCAAGCGCAGGATGAGATCACAGCTTATTTGCAAAAACTGATCAGCTTTCAAAGCGTCACGGGGCAGGAAGGCGAAATCCAGGCCTTTGCCGCGGAGTACATGAAGAAGCTTGGCCTGGAAGTGGATGTCTTCGAACCGGACGTGGATCGTTTGCGCGGCTATCCGGGGTTCTTAGAGCCCGAGCTGCCGTTTACCGGACGGCCAAACGTGGTTGGCCTCTGGAAGGGCTCTGGCGGGGGGCGCTCGCTCTTGCTGAACGGGCACGTGGATACCGTCCCGCTGGAGCCGTTGAGCGAATGGGAAACAAACCCGCTGGGTGGAGCGGTCGTCGACGGGAAGATCGTTGGGCGCGGCGCATCGGACATGAAGTCTGGCGTGGCGGCGATGACGATGGCAGTGCAGATCCTCAAGCAAATGGGGGTGCAACTAAAAGGCGATGTGATCCTCGAGTATGTGGTCGATGAAGAGCGAACCGGCCTGGGCACCCTGGCCTGCGTGGAGCGCGGCTACAAGGCCGATGCGGGCATATGCTGTGAGACCAGCGATCTGGAAG
>JADYYC010000457.1 GCA_020853835.1 Anaerolineales bacterium | reverse complement strand
CGCCGCTCAGTCCGTGCGCCCGGCAGATCTCGAAAAAGCCCTCGATCTTCTCGTTCACCCCGCCGATGGCCTGCACCTCGCCGCGCTGATTGACCGAGCCGGTGACCGCCAGCCCCTGCTGGATCGGCAGCCCCGAAAGCGCCGAGAGGATGGCGTAAAGCTCAGTGCTCGAGGCGCTGTCGCCCTCCACGCCCGAGTAGCTCTGTTCGAAGACGAGCTGCGCCGAAAGGGTGAGGGGCTTGTCCTGGGCGTACTTCTCGAGCAGGTAGCCCGAGAGGATCATCACGCCCTTGGTGTGGATCGGGCCGCCGAGCTTGGCTTCGCGCTCGATGTCGATGATGCCCTCGCGCCCCATCCCCAGGCTCACGGTGATGCGGTTGGGCTGCCCGAAGGCGATGTCGCCGAGCTCGATCACGGAGAGCCCGTTGACCTGTCCGACCGCGGCGCCCTCGGTGTCGATCATGATCACGCCCTGCTCGATCATTTCCTGCAGGCGCTCGCGCACCATGCTGGAGCGGTAGAAGCGCTCGTCCACGGCCTTGCGGATGTGATCCGCGCCGGTCAGCTCGGCCCCGTCGAGGGCGGCGTAGTAGCTGGCCTCGCGGATCACATCGGCGATCTCGCCGAAGTGGGTCGAGAGCTTGTTCTGATCTTCCACCAGGCGCGAGCCGTGCTCGACCAGCCGCCCGATCGCGGGCGCGTCGAGGTGTTTAAGGCTTTCCAGCTCGCACAGCGTAGCGATGAACATGGCGTACTGCTGGATGTTCTCGGGGCTGCGCTCCATGCGGGTGTCGAAATCGGCCTTGACCTTGAAGAGCTCGTTGAAGTTCTCATCGTAAGCGAGCAGGAGCTGGTAGATGTCAGGGCGCCCGATGAGGATGATCTTGGCGTCGAGCGGGATGGGCTGGGGTTTGATGGTGCGCGTGCTGATCAGCCCGAGCCGCTCGCCAGCGTCCTCGATGGTGATCTCCTGGGTGATCAGGGCGTGTTTGAGCGCGTCCCACGAGAAGGGGTTGCGCAGCACTTCCTCGACCGGCAGCACCAGATAGCCGCCGTTGGCGCGCTGGAGCGCCCCGCCGCGGATCAGGGTGAAATCGGTGATGAGCGCCCCAAAGCGGGCTTCCTGTTCGATGCGCCCGAAGAGGTTGACGTAGGTGGGGTTGGTCTCCACGATGACCGGCGCGCCGCTCAGGTCGGCGTTATCCACGATCACGTTGACCTGGTATTTCTTCAGGATCGCCTCTTTGGGGGGCTCGAATGACATTATGGGCGATTTTTCCTGCTCGGAATCGGAGTGGAAGCGGGCCTGGTTGGCGATCATGTCCTTGCGCACCGCTTCGAGGTGTGCCCGCACGCCCTCTTCCTGGGCGTACTTCTCCTGCATCTCGTCAAAGAGGTGCCCCACGGCGTATTCGGCGACGCGGTCGTCCAGCTCTTTCAGGGCCAGGCGCGCCTCGCGGTCGAGGGCGCGCACCTGGCGCAGCCCGGCTTCCAGTTTCTCTTGCACGATCTCCTGGTTGTGGCCGATCTCATCCCGCTCGGCTTTGCTCAAGGCCACGAACTGCTCATCGGTGAGCGGCTTGCCGTCGCGCATCGGCACGGTCAGCACCCCCATCGGCGAGGGCTGGAGCATGAAACCCGCCTGGAGCGCCTCTTCGTTGATCTTTTCCAGCAGCGCCTGTTTTTGCAGATGGAAGGGTTTGAGGCTGGCCTCGCGCTGGGCGGGGAACTCCTCGCTTTCGAAGGCGTTGGCGATCTCCTGCGCGGCCGTGTTGACGAGCGTTTCCATGTCGTTGCGCAGCTCCACCGCCTTGCCGGGCGGCAGGCGCAGCACGTTCGGGCGGGCGCTGTCTTTGAAGTTGTTCACGTAGCACCAGTCCTGCGGGACGGGCGCCCCGCCGGCCACTTCTTCGAGGAAGCGCTCGATGGCGGTGGTGCGCCCGGTGCCCGGCAGGCCGGCGACAAAGATGTTGAAGCCTTTTTCGCGGATGCCCAGCCCGAACTTGAGCGCCCGCACCGCCCGCGCCTGCCCGATGATGCTGCTGAGCTTGCTGATCTCGGCGCTGCTCTGGCAGCCGAGCGTCCCCACATCGCACTTGCGGCGCAGTTTGTCCGCCGTTAATCCAATTGCCATGGCTTATGCCCCTTTCTGGTTCAGGTTTGGTTTACAGCCGCTGTGATTTTTAGCTCGCCGCGCGCCCTCGCGCAAGGTGGCGTCGAGGGCAATTATAAACCCAACGGCAGGCTTGCAGACCTGTCAGGCTGGCGGGAGACCTACGAGGTAAAATGAAGCCAACTCAGCACGGAGCGCCGCCAGTCGGCGCCGCCAAGGCTCGAAGAATTTCCAAAAGGAGTATCAAATATGTGGCTGATCGCAAAGAGGGGCTTTTACAGCATCGTTGAAAAACCCGAAGACCGAGGGGAGGGGCTGGTGACCGTGCGCGCCCGCGTGCGCCAGGACATCGAGACCCTGGTCGATCAGCTCGAGGCGGGCGGTTTTGCGCGCCCCGAGATCATCCCCACCCCGCGCGCCGATTACAAGTTCCGGGTCAGG
>JADYYC010000456.1 GCA_020853835.1 Anaerolineales bacterium | reverse complement strand
TGCTTCAGTTAGAAAGCTTTGAGTGAAGAACACGAGACTGATCTGCCATTCAGACAGGTTGGCTGCAGGAGAACGGACAACTCCTGGCTCGAGTTTCAGTTTACACGTTCTTATTCAGACCCGACAAAAAGCCCCCGAAAGCGGGGGCTTTTCTACAACGCATCGCGATCTTTAACATTCACAACTGGTGAACGATATCCCTCGTTTTTTCATAAAGCGCGCGGAACTGGGGGTAGAGCCGATCATAGACTTCGCGGTTGGCTTGAATGGGCGAAACGGTGCTCCCCGGCTTGACCCAGAGCGATAAATCCGACCTTGTCAATATGCCAGCCGCCATGCCAGCCAGAAAAGCGTCCCCGTAGCTGGCGCCTATGGTTTGCTCGGGGATCATCTGGTCAACACCCGCCGTGTCCGAGATGATCTGCAGCCAGGTTTTGCTCTTCGTGCCGCCTCCAACCGCGACCACCCGGGCTACCTCGGCGTTGATGGATCGGAATGTCTCCAGGTTGTGGCGGGTGCCGTAGGCCACGCCCTCCAGGACGGCGCGGTAGAGGTGGGCGCGCGTGTGAGAGAGCGTCAGCCCGGCAATCACCCCTTTTGCTTTTGTATCGTTGATCGGCGTCCGTTCCCCGCTGAAGTAGGGGAGCATGATCAAGCCGCCCGCGCCGGGTTCAATTTGCTCTGCTTCGGAGAAAAGCGTGCCATACGCCTGGTCTTCGGGCAGCTCGCGCGCAAACTCGTCTCGAAACCAGCGCGTGAGCGAGCCGGTTGTGGCCATCCCCGCGGCCAGGCAGTATTGACCGGGGAAGACCCCTGCAACCGTCCACATACGGGGGTCGAATATGGGTTCGTTCAGAACGAGTATGTAGAACGTCGTGCTCCCATACATGATCATCAAATCCCCAGGCTCGACCACCCCCACGCTCAACGCCTCGCTGAGGGCGTCCACCGCGCCGACAGCCACAGGCGTGCCCGGCTTCAACCCGGTAGCCTCGGCGCCAGAGCGGCTGACCCTGCCGGCCAGCTCGTTGCTCCATTTCAGCTCGGGAAGCCGGGTTGTTTCGATCACCTCAGAGGAATACCGGTCGGACCATTCAAGGCTGCGGATGTCGATAAGGGGCATGAAATGGCTCGCGGTGTGGCGGTCAATCACCTTTTCGCCGGTTAGACGGTAGATCAAATAGCTGCTGGCGGTCGTGATGTGATCGACCTGCCGCCAGAGCTCCGGCTCCTGGTTTTTCATCCACAGGATTTTGGGTCCGATCGCCTGGCTGGTGAGCGCCATCCCGCTGAAGTCAAGGATTTCCGCCTCGCCAAGTTTTTGATTCAGATAATCGATCTCGGAGGCCGCCCGAGTGTCGACGCCGTAGAGGATGCCCGGGCGCAGCGGTCTTCCGCCGGCATCCAATGGCAGCATGCAAGGGCCGATCGCGCTCATCGCGACCGCCGCGACGTCATCGCCTCGATAGGGCGAACCGTCAAGGAGTTTCTGGCACAACTTGACCACATCCGCCCACCAAATGGCATCTGCATCCTGTTGCGCCCACCCTGGGTGAGGGATATCGATGGTGTGATCCACGACCTCAGATCGCAACACCTTCCCATCTGGTTGCACCAGCACCCCTTTGCTGCTATAGGTTCCAACATCAATTCCGAGCAGTAATTCAGTCATTTCACCCTACCTTGACATCCCCGCATATATGCACTTTGATGCCCAGTTGTGCGAACATGGCCGCTTTCGCCGCTAATGCCAGGTCTGCCGTCTCCGGGTCTGGAGCGTACACGACCTGGATATGATTTGCCTGGTGGCGAGCCATAAGCTGGTCGCGATTCACCCCGTGCAGCACGGCGTGCATCATCGGCCATTGTTCGGTGGTCGCTGACCAGAGGGCCTGCAGCTCGCTTTCCGGCAATGCCACGACGGTGCCCCGCCCGATATCGACATGTAACGCGCCGTCCATGACAAAGACCCGGCTCCAGACGATCTCACCCGGCTTGCTGACGCCCTTCAAGGTTCCGCCGCCCAGCCGGAAGTACATCGGCGGCTGCCGCTCGCTGACGGCGCCGGCATACCCCCCCGCCAGATGCGAAGCTGGAACGGCTCCTGAAATTTCGAGTATCCAGACAAATTGTTCTTTGCCTTCAACAGGGTAGAACTTTCCCCAGCGGACGTCATGCAGAGTGTTCGAGGGATCCAGGCCCATGGCCGTCCACACCCGGTTTGTCACCAGCGCATCCACAGCCGCGCCCTCGTCCACTTCGTTGAAGTGAGGCAAGGCCTGGCCCGGATACAACGCTTCGCCGCTTGTCGCGTCGTACACCGGCGGGCGATCAGGGTTGTTAAACAGCCCCTCTGCCAGATCGGAGGCGGCGGTCATGTCTTTGAGCCCCTGCTGATATTGAATTCCGATCGCATCGCATTTGAAAAAGCTGGCGATGCGCATCGCCGCGATGTACATCTTGAGCTGCGCGTGGATTTGCGCATCGGTCAGTTCAGTGGCTTCATCGGCGCCCGTTTTGAATTGCATCCCGCGGCTATCCAGCCACTGGCGGGCCGCTTTTGCCTCATCATCGCTCACGTCCCGCATCGCGGCGACCAGGGCAGACTGGCTGAGGCGCTCTTTGTAGATCCCGCA
>JADYYC010000455.1 GCA_020853835.1 Anaerolineales bacterium | reverse complement strand
GAGGCGGCGGGCGAGGTCGTCTGCCTTTCGTGCTCCTTCGAGACCATCCTGGAGCGGCTGGAGGGCGCGGGCGGCGGGCGGCCCCTGCTGGACGGCGACGCGCAAGCGCGCCTGCGGAGCCTGCTCGAGCAGCGCGAGGCGCACTACGCCTCGTTTACCAGCCGGGTCGAGAACGACGGGGCGGGGATCGAAGAAGCCGCCTGGGCCTGCCAGACCCTGCTGGGCATGTTCCGCATCGAGGGCATGGGGAGCGGGTACGATGTGCGGGTCGCCGCGGGGGGGCTGGACGACCTGGGGGCAATGTTCGAGCGGCGCAGCCTGGCGGGCCCGGTGGCGCTCGTGAGCGACGCCAACGTGGCGCCCCTGCACGGGGAGGCGGCGCTGGAATCGCTGCGCTCGGCCGGGTTTGCGGCTGATCTCATCGTGATCCCCGCCGGCGAACAGCACAAAACGATGGAAACCGTGATGAGCCTGCTCGAGCGGTTCCTCGCCGCCGGCCTGGAGCGCGGCAGCAGCGTGGCGGCGCTCGGCGGCGGCGTGGTGGGCGACCTGGCGGGTTTCGCCGCCGCGATCTACCTGCGCGGCGTGCGCTGGATTGGACTGCCGAGCTCGCTGCTCGCGGTCGTCGACTCGAGCCTGGGCGGAAAAACGGGCGCCGACCTGCCCCAGGGCAAGAACCTGGTCGGCGCGTTCCACCCGCCCGCGTTTGTGCTTGCCGACCCGCGCCTGCTCGACACCCTGCCCGAAGTTGAGCTCCGAAACGGGCTGGCTGAGGCGGTGAAACACGCCGTGCTGGCCGACCCGCGCCTGTTCGAGGCCTGCCAGGCCGGGCTGCCCTACCTGCAGACCCGCCTGGACTGGGCGGCGCGCCGCGCCATCGCGGTCAAGGCGCGCATCATCCAGCAAGATCCGTTCGAGGCGGGCCGGCGGGCCTCGCTCAACCTCGGGCACACGCTCGGGCACGGGCTCGAGCTGGCGAGCGATTTCCGCTTGAAGCACGGCGAGGGGGTCGCCATCGGGATGGTCGCGGCGGCGCGCCTGTCCGAGCGCATGGGGATCGGCGAGCCGGGCCTGGCGGAGCAGATCGAGAGCTGTCTGGCGGGGCTGGGGCTGCCGGTCCGCCTCCCCGCGGGGATCGACCGGGGGCGCCTGGCGGCGGCGATGCGCCTGGATAAGAAGCGCCGCTCGGGGCGGCTCAAGCTGGTCCTGCCGGAGAAGATCGGCTCAGCCCGCTGGGGCGTGGAGGTGGACGGCCCCGAGGCGCTGATCGAAGCCATGGTTTGAGAGGAGCGAGGACATGACTTCCATACTGGTGCTGCATGGGCCGAACCTGAACCTGCTCGGTGAGCGCGAACCCGAGATCTACGGCGGGGTCACGCTGGAGGAGATCAACCGGCGGCTCGAAAAAGCGGGGCAGGCGCTCGGGCTTGAAGTGCGCTGCTTCCAGTCGAACAGCGAAGGGGCGCTCATTGAGTCGCTGCACGCCGCCCGCGCCTGGGCGAAGGGCGTGGTCTTCAACCCGGGCGGGTACACCCACACCTCGGTGGCGCTGCGGGATGCGGTCGCCGCCATCGGCATCCCGGTCGTGGAGGTGCACCTGTCGAACGTGCACGGGCGCGAGGCCTTTCGCCGCGAATCGCTCATCGCGCCGGTCTGCGCCGGCAGCATCGCCGGGTTTGGCTGGCGTTCCTACTGGCTGGGCTTGCAAGCCCTGGCAGACCTGCCGGGCTAGAGCTGGCCCGTTTCCCCCGCCTGGTCGAACTGCTTCAGATAATCCGGGCCGCGGTAGCGTTCGAGTGAAAAGGCGGGCGCATAACCGGGCAGCGGCGCTCCGGCGAGGGTTTTCGCCAGCAGCTCGCCCGCCGAACAGGCCGCCATCATCCCAAAACCCGACAGCCCCCCGATCACGTAAGCCCCTTCGACCGGCAGCCGCCCGATGAGCGGGCGGTTTTCGCGGGTGCGGGTGTAGTAACCGCCGTCCAGGCGCGGGCGGGGCGGGCGCTCGGCGTAAACGTGCATCCCCGGGATCAGGCGCGCCAGCCCGCGCACCACCACTTCCGGGTAGAGCGGGTCTTCAAAGATCGGGAAGACGGGCTCCTGCAGGCGGGTCTGGTACTCCCAAAGCGCCAGCGCCATGCGGCTGCCGCCGCTGCCCTCGGGGCGGGTGTGGACGCCGGAGGGGAGCAGCTCGAGCAGCGGGCGGGTGTGCGGGTCTTCACCGAGCGCCTCGGCTTCTTCATCGGTCCATTCCAATATCTGCGGGTCGCTCCAGATCAGCAGCGGCGCCTCGCGGTCCAGGATCTCGTTCGAATCCTGAAACGCCAGCTTGAGGTGCAGCTCGTTGTAGACCGGCAGCTCCACGCCGAGCGCCTGGCCCACGTGCGCCAGGAAGGGGCCGGCGGCGTTGACAAAGCTCTCGCAGCGCAGGCTGTCGCCGTCCTGGAAGTGGGCGCGCTCCACTTTGCCGCCTGACAAGTCCACGCCGATGAGGCGCTTTTCGATCACCTTTACGCCGTTCTGGCGCGCCTGGTTCAGGAAATAAGTCCCGAGTTGCTGTGCGCTCAACCAGCCCGCCCGGCGGACGTGCAAAGCCGCCACGATCGACTTCGACAGGTAGGGGAAGTGCGCCTCGATCAGGGCCGGGTCGAGCAGCAGATCCGCCCCGTCCGGCTGGCCGGCGAAGCCCTCGGGGGGCGCCGCCCGGTAGGCGGTCGCCGCCCCGCCGCGGTGGACGCGCAGCGCGCCCGCCCCGAGCTGCGAGACCTTCTGCGCCTGCTCGATAAAATTATCCAGCCCCTTTGCGTCCCCGCTGCAGTACAGGTAGCCGCGCCGGTTCATGTGAAAGACGTTGGCGCTCTGCCCCGCCAGCTCCTCCAGCAGGTCGATGCTGCGGTTGATAAAGTCCACCATCGCCGCGTCTGGGCCGGGCCACCAGTTGCGGTAGCATTCGGTCGAGTGATCGCTGGTCAGGCTGAGCGGCGGGCGCTCATCGACCAGGACGATATCTCGCAGCCCCTCCCGTGCGGAGAGGAAGTACGCCGCGCTGACGCCCGCCAGCCCGGCGCCGCAGATCAGGACGCTTGCTTTTTCGGTGCTCATCATCGGTTGCTCTGCTCCTCGTGCGATCGCCGTGGTTCAGTCTTCGATCGCGATGTAGATGCGTTTGTTGATCTTGCCCTTGCTCTTGTAATCCACGATGCGGATTTTGCCGATCTCGGAGGTGTTTGCGACGTGCGTCCCGCCGTCCGCCTGCAAGTCCAGCCCGACGATCTCGACCACGCGCACCTCCTGGATGCCTTCGGGGAGGAGGTTGATCTTGGTGCGGATCAGGTCGGGGATTTGGAAAGCTTCTTCGCGTGGCAGGATCGCCACCCGCACCGGGTGGGCTTTGGCGACTTCCGCGTTGACCGCGTTTTGAATTTCGTCCACGAGCTCGCGCTGCATGGTCTCGAACTCGAAATCCATGCGCCCGTCGAGCGGGTCCATGTCGCCGCCGGTGACGGAGGCGCCGTAGTCCCGGAAGACCACGCCGCACAGGACGTGCAGGGCGGTGTGGGTGCGCATGAGCTTGTAGCGCCGCTCCCAGTCGATCTCACCCACGGCCCGCGCCCCCGCCTGCGGCAAGGGCGCCTCGCCTTCGAGGAGGTGCAGGACGTCGGCCCCGGCCTTTTTGGCGCGCGCCACTGCGTAGGTCACGCCGTCGATCACGAGCGTCCCGCGGTCGGCCGGCTGACCGCCGCCGCCGGGGTAGAAGGCGCTGCGATCCAGGACCACGGCGCGGCTCTCCGGGTCGACGGCGGTCACGTGCGCGTCAAAGGTCTTCACATAACTGTCTGTCTGGTAGATCAATTCGGTCATCGTTCCACGCTCGTTTCGAGGTATTGAATATGCCTGGCCCTATTTTAACGTGATTCGGGTGCAAAGCCCTCCTGTCACTGCGAGGGCGATCTATGCCCGAAGCAGTCTCCCGAATGCGCCAGCGGGGAGATTGCTTCAGCCCAAAGAACGGGCTTCGCAATGACGGTCTCGGCTATCCTAAACACGGGTCCAGACTTCCGAAGTCTCAAAGACTTCGGAAGTCTGAGCGCTGAGACCAAACTCTCCTGTCGCTGCGAGGGCGATCTATGCCCGAAGCAGTCTCCCGAATGTGCCAGCGGGGAGATTGCTTCAGCCCAAAGTGCGGGCTTCGCAATGACGGTCTCGGCTATCCTAAACACGGGTCCAGACTTCCGAAGTCTCAAAGACTTCGGAAGTCTGAGCGCTGAGACCAAACTCTCCTGTCACTGCGAGATTCGGACATGACGCAGAAAGGCGTCACTTGACGATGAAATAACATAAAATAGGGGTAGTCTTCCAAGCAGTCAAGACCGGTACGGAAATGGTGCGATAG
>JADYYC010000454.1 GCA_020853835.1 Anaerolineales bacterium | reverse complement strand
TTTTCGGAACCAGAGCTCATGATCGTTCACGACCTCGGCGAACTCCAAAACGCGCTTGCTCAGAACAAGATCGACCTGGCGTTCCTGGATACAATCCCAGAATTTGAATGGGCTTATCCACAAATCGAAGCTTCCATCGCTCCGGATATACCAGTCCTCGCGCCACTCACCCAGCAGCCTGTTTCAGAAATCCTCGGTGTGCTCGATTCCACAAATGATTGGATCGAATGGCATGACGCTGATGGAAAGATTTACTTTATATCATCTGCGGTAGAAAAGATAACAGGCTACCCGGCGGAGAAATTTCGAGATGACCCGGAGATGTTCAAGAGCATCGTTCATCCGGACGACCTCGCGATTATTCAAAAACATCATGCGGACGTTCAAAGCCGCTGTTCCGAATCGACGGCCTTCAACTACCGCATCATAGATCGAACGGGAGACGTGCGCTGGATTCATCACGAATGTAACCCGATTATTAGAACGGGTCAATGGTCGGGACATTTCGCTCACAACCGGGATATCACGAGGTTCAAACATGCTGAGGATGAGCTCAACCGGAGCTACCAGACTATCCAGCATGAATTGGAGCAGAAAATCGAGCAGCGCACCGATGCTTTGAATCAGGCCAATCTCAAGCTGCAACAGCGTTTCAACGAAATACAGCAGGCAGCAGCCGAAACTGAAGCCCTGGCCAGCGTGTCATCCAAAGTCAATATGCTTGTCGACTTGCCAGACATCCTGCAGACGGTTACGGAAGAAGCCGCTAAAGCGTTGAAGTATGACTACTGCAGCATCTCGCTCTATAACGAGGAGTTAGACGCGTTTCTTCTGGCCGCGATCTCACCGCCCGTCAAATTGCCATATCCATTTCCAGCAATTCCAAGACAGACCTTTGAGAAAGCTGCGCGTAATTTTGGTTCACCCATCATCATTACGAATACAGACCTGATCGCGGATATGCCAGGTTTTGAGTTAATGCAGCTTTTCAACATCGGGAGCGGCGTCACAGTTCCTATGATCCAGGACGAGGAAATCCTTGGCATGCTCAATGTGGGTTCAACCTCAAGAGGAATAACGCCTTCGGATAGCGACCTGAAATTACTGCACACATTGGCAAACCAGACTTTAATCGGGATTGAAAAAACCAGGCTGTTCGAAGAAGTGACTGAAAGCCGGGAGCGGTTACGAGCGCTTTCAAACCGGCTTGTCGAAATCCAGGAGCAGGAGCGCCGCGCGCTGGCGGTTGAATTGCACGATGAGGTGGGTCAATCCCTGACCCTCCTGCGTTTGAACCTGGATATCATTGCGCGCCTCTTTCCAGTTGACGCCCAGAGGGATGCAGAATTGCAATCCTATCTTTCCAGCGCCAATGAGACAGTTGTGGGTTTGTTGGAAAAAGTGAGGGAAATTTCACTGAACCTGCGCCCAACCATGCTGGATGACCTCGGGCTGATTCCAGCGCTTTCTTCCCTCAGCGAGCGGTTCACCAGCCAGACGAACATCCAGGTCTTGTTAAAACATTCCGGGTTAGAGCGGCACTACCATCCCAACCTGGAGATCACGATCTTTCGAATCATCCAGGAAGCGCTCACGAACTCCGCCAGGCACGCAGACGCCGACCAGGTTTCTGTGCGGATCTGGACGGACAGAAATTTTCTGCGCCTGCAAGTTCAAGACGAAGGGGTCGGCTTTGATGTAGACCAGGCTCTCCAACAACAAAAGACCAGCGGGTTGTCTGGCATGATCGAGCGCGCGGTTGCCTGCGGTGGATCGCTCGAGATCGATTCGACCTCGTTTGGGGGGACCTGCATTACGGGGGAGTTTCCGCTGTATATTTATGGGGAGGCAGAAACATGAGCATTACCATTCTACTGGTGGACGATCACGCCATCCTGAGACAGGGATTGCGGGCGCTGCTTGAGAGTGAGCCGGATTTCGTAGTCCTCGGGGAAGCCAGAGATGGGAATGAAGCGATCCATAAAACACTCAAGTTACGACCTGATATCGTCGTCCTGGATATCGGCCTGCCGGATATGCCCGGGAGCGAGATCGCCCGGCAAATCCATTCTCAGCGCCCCACAACGCGCATTGTGATCCTATCGATGCATGCGAAAGAGGCCTACGTCGTGGATGCCCTGAATGCGGGGGCAATGGCGTATGTTCTCAAGGGTTCGGACGCGACCGACCTGGTCAACGCGATACGCCTGGCCGTGCAGGGGCGGCGTTTTCTGAGCCAGCCCCTTTCCGAGGAATTGATCGAGGAATATGTCCAGAAGACCAAGGCTCAGAACCTGGATTTGCTCGAAACCCTCACAAATCGAGAGCGGCAGATCATGCACCTGGCGGTGAGCGGTTACAGCAACGCCCAGATCGCGCAGCGCCTGGTCATCAGCCCGCGCACCGTGGAAGTCCACCGTGCGAAGGTGATGAGCAAACTAGGGTTGCGCAACCAGGCTGAACTCATTCGCTATGCAATCCAGCGTGGAATCGTTTCACTGGATGAAACCTGGAACCCGAATTAGATTCACGCGCCGGCGCTGGGCCAGAAAACTTAATTTCAAATTAGAAAAATACGTAGTTTTCCGTATAGAAGTTTCCCCTTAATCGATGCATAATATAGATACTTCATCTGCATCCTCACCCGATCGCAAGGGACTATTTATAACTGCGGGGATGACTATTTCATCATAGTCAGGGGAGCGATCTCTTGAACCTGGAGCGGCCCACCGGTGCCGCTTCAGGCTATTAAGGGGCAGTGGATGTTCGAATTGGGGGGCAAAGTCTTTGATCTGCTGGTAATATTAGAGCATGATTGAAACCACCAGATCGTCTCGTAATCGACCTCCTTTGTTCAAACGTCACATCGCACTGCCCCAGGACCATGGCTCGTGGGTTTTTATGTTCAGCCCCTTGCTGATCGGCATCTTCGTCGCCGGAAGCTGGTCGATTGACACGTTTATCGTAGTTGCCGCGAC
>JADYYC010000453.1 GCA_020853835.1 Anaerolineales bacterium | reverse complement strand
TTCTAAACGAAATCTCGTTCCGGCGCATCGTCACCACCTGCCCGCACTGTCTGCACACCATTAAGAATGAATACCCGGCGTTCGGCGGACATTACGAGGTGATCCACCACTCCCAACTGATCAACGAGCTGGTCGCCTCCGGACGCCTGAAGCTCACGCCAGGAGAACTGCAAAAGGCGACCTTTCACGATCCCTGCTACCTGGGCCGCCAGAACTCGATCTTCGAGCCGCCGCGCCGCGCCCTGCTGGAGGCGGGCGTCAAGATCGTCGAGATGGACCGGCATGGAGCGCAGTCCTTTTGCTGCGGCGCCGGCGGGGCGCAGATGTGGAAAGAGGAGCAGCCCGGCCGCGAGCGCGTCAGCGCCAACCGCTTTCGCGAAGCCGAAGCCACCGGGGCCGCGACGCTTGCGGTCGGCTGCCCGTTTTGCCTGGCCATGCTCACCGATGCATCTCGAGATGCAAATAGCGCGATGCAGGTCAAAGACGTGGCCGAGATCGTGGTCGAGGCGCTCGAAAAATAACATTTCGCAAACGATTATGATAAAATTGCCCGCCAACAGGGGGCGGCAGGCTCGCATTTACCTGTTGCCTGCGCGCAGCCTGCCCATTTGAAACGGTTCAAGGAGTGTATGATGTCAGAAAAAACAGGTCTGCTGGAGAGGTTGTCCAAAGGCGTCGTGTTGGGCGCCGAAGGTTATGTCTTCGAACTCGAGCGGCGCGGCTATATCAAAGCCGGCCCATTCGTCCCCGAGGTCGTGCTGGATTACCCCGAAGCGGTGAAACAACTGCACCGTGAGTTCCTGCTTGCCGGCTCGGAAGTGATGGTCGCCCTGACGTATTACGGCGACCGCGAGAAGTTGAAAGTGGTCGGGCGTGAGGGCGAGCTCGAATCCCTGAACCGCCAGGCGGTGCGCCTGGCGCGCGAGGTCGCCGCCGAGGGGAACGCCCTGGTCGCGGGCAACATCGCCAACACCTGGGTTTACGACCACCACGACAAAGAGGCCACGTCCAAGAAGGTGCGCCAGATCTACACCGAACAGGTGCAATGGGCGGTGGATGAGGGCGCGGACTTCATCATCGCCGAGACGCTCGAATACCTGGGCGAAGGCTTGCTGGCGCTCGAAGTGATCAAGAAATTCGGCCTGCCGGCCATGATCACCTTTGGCTCCATCCTGGATTTTGTGCGGGAAGGCGTGAATTACGTCGAGGCTTGCAAGACCCTCGCCAGCGAAGGGGCGGATATCGTCGGGCTCAACTGCTCGCGCGGCCCTGAGACCATGCTCCCGCTGCTCAGGGACATCCGCCAGGCGGTGAGCTGCTATGTGGCCGCCCAGCCGGTGCCCTACCATACCACCCCGGAGCAAGCCGCATTCCAGCACCTGCGTCTGCCCGGGCGTGAGCGGGCCTTTCCGATAGCCCTCGAGCCGTTCCTGTGCGACCGCTTTGAGATGGCCGATTTTGCGAGACAGGCTCAGGAGATCGGCGTGAATTACATCGGCATCTGCTGTGGAGCCGGCCCGCACCACGTGCGCGCCATGGCCGAGGCGCTCGGACGCACCACGCCGGCAAGCCGCTACTCGCCCGACCTGGCGCTCCACCCGATGATCGGCTCAGACGTCAAGGATAAAGACCGCGAATTTCTCAAGCACTGGAAGGACTGATCCAGCGCCCTGGCGGGAGGGGACAGACCCCTCTCTCCCAGCGCGCGTCCATCAGAACCGCCGGGCTGACTGGCCCTTCTACTTTGATGCCAGTTCGGGGTAGCAGAGATCGTCATTGCGAAGCCCGCACTTTGGGCTGAAGCAATCTCCTCGCTCGCTCATCCTGGAGACTGCTTCGGGCATAAACCGCCCTCGCAGTGACGTGAGGCTCTTAGCCCGAATTCACGTTACTTTACTACTATTCCGTCCCAGCCCGCCAGCCGCGCCATCAGCCACCAGAACGCCTGCCCTTTGAGCGTGCAGGCCAGCCCTTGCGTGTGGGCGCAGCTCGGCGGGTTCTGGCATTCAAAGTTGGATGGGTGGGCGGCGCACCAGGCCGTGCACCACTCGCAATTGCCTTCCCCGTCGTTGTAATAAGGGCCGCTCCCATTGGGGGCATAGGTCTCGATGTCCGCAAAGTCGAACAAGATTTTGTTGTGCTGGGCGGCGTACTGGCGCACCATATCATTGTGCCGCCAGAGGTCGCTTCCCGGCGCGGTGCCGTCCGTGTGCCCGGTGAATAAGATGAAGCGCATCTGCGGATATTCGCTCTCAAGCTGGTTCATCCGCGCCAGATAGGTCTGGATCTGATCATCGCTGTAATAAGACATCTGACCACACCAGGTCCAGAGAGAGAAGTTGAACCAGCCTGTGTTTGCGACGCTGCGCGTATCATTCATCCCGCTCGTCGTCTCCCAGTATTCGTCGGGGGTGATGTACGTATCTGTGGAATTGTTGCCGTCGTAGAACCTCAGCGCCGTTGTATCGCCCGGCAGCGCGACCGAGGCGCTCTCCTTGATGTCCACGTTGTAGCGCGAATCACGCCCTTCGAGCCAGCTCAACCCGGATAGCACCTGGCTCCCGTGCGAGGTGTGAGCAAAATGCACCACGAACTTCTTCGCTTGTTCGATCCACGCCGGCGGGATGCTGTTTACATCGGTGTGCCGGTGATCGACCACGATCGCGCCGCCCGGCGGGCGGTTATTTTGCTGCGTGACGATCGGCAGGAAAACCGGGTAATCCGCTTGCGGAGCCGCCTGGCTCGCCACCGCGGGCTGGGGCGCAAACTGCCCGCAAGCCAGGATCAATACGAATAACAGGATGAGACGTCTGGCGATCATAGCGAAACCCTCCCGGGGAGAAATCTCCCCAAGGAAAATTATAGTGAATCAAACGGGGCGAATCAAGAGGACTTAAGGCATGTCTCTGAAGCGCATAAATAATCGCGGACGCCCCGAATTGACAGTTCGCCGATCCTACACTACAATCATCTTAGCCAGAGTTGCTGAGGGATTTAGCCCGTATGCACCCCACCGATGCGCGTCCATCTAAGAAGGCGGTCCTGGCTTTAGCGCTCGCCGCGCTTGTTGCCGCGGCGATCATCCTGGGGTTCTTTTCGATCATCCCCATCGAAGGCACCACGCTGGCGATGGATTGGAAGGGCCTGTGGGAGGGGGTCAAAGGCGGCACGATCCTTTATGGAGATCAATTCACCGGCTTGCGCATCCCGCCCTGGAGCGCAGTCCTGCTCCTGCCCCTGGGTCTCCTCCCGTTCCGCCTCAGTTGGGGGGTAATTTCGCTCATCACCATGGCGGTTTTGGTCGTCAGCGTCCCCCAGG
>JADYYC010000452.1 GCA_020853835.1 Anaerolineales bacterium | reverse complement strand
TTTAAGCACGGGAAGATCAACACCGCCTATTACCTCGGCGACGCCTACAAGCTGCCCGGCGGCGGACCAGCCCTGGCGGTCAAGACCGTCGAGTCTTTTTTGGGCATCCCGATCAATTACTATGCCCAGGTAGATTTCAGCGCATTCGTACGCTTTATCGACGAGATCGGCGGCGTGAAGATCGACGTCCCTTACGAGATCACGATCGACCTGCTCGGCAAAGGTTTCCAGACCAAGAAAAAGCTCAAGCCGGGCGTGCAGACCCTGCCCGGCGAATGGGCGCTAGCCTACGCCCGCAACCGCTACACCGAGGGCGGTGATTTTGACCGCGCCCGCCGCCAGCAGCAGGTCATCATGGCGATCCGGGATAAGATCGTGAGCGTAAAAATGCTCCCGCTCCTGATCGAAAAAGCGCCTGCCCTTTACAACGAGCTGGCTGCCGGCATCCGCACCAACCTCTCGCTGGACGACGCCATCAAGCTCGCCCTGCTTGCCAAAGACGTGCCCGAGCAAAGCATCAAGCGCGGCGTGATCGACAAGGGCGATGTGTTCTTCGGCACTTCTCCGGATGGCCTTTCCATCCTCATCCCCATCCCGGATGACATTATCACCCTGCGCGACGAAATCTTTGCCACCGGCGGCAGCCTGGGCCCGCAGACGCCCGGGAACACACTGGAGCGCATGAAATCCGAAGCCGCCCCCATCAGCGTCTACAACGGCAGCGGGGACGCCGCGCTCGCCGAGCGCACCGCGGAGTACCTGCGCAGCCAGGGAGCGAACATCGTCCAGGTCGGGCCCGCTGCGCAATCCTATGCCGCGACGACCGTTATCGATCACACCGGGAACCCCTATGCGCTGCAATATTTACAGGACCTGATGGGCATCGCTCCCGGAAAAATCCTGATAGAATTTGATCCAAACGCGGCCGCGGGCATCGAGCTCTTTCTCGGCAGCGATTGGGCAGCCAAGAACAGCCTGCCCTGAGAACCAGGTTCAATAAAATGAGAGGTGCTGCATGTGCGGTAGGTTCACATTGACAGCCGATCCGGATGAGCTGCGCCAGGCTTTTCCCTGGCTCAACTTCCCCAGCGCGCCCCAGCCGCGCTACAACATCGCCCCCACCCAGCCCATCGCGGTGATCCCCAATGACGGCGCATCGCGGCTGGATTACTATATCTGGGGCTTGATCCCGTTCTGGGCAAAAGACCCTTCAATCGGCAGCCGTATGATCAACGCCCGGGCCGAAACCCTGGCCGAAAAACCGGCTTTCCGAAGCGCTTTCCGCCGCCGACGCTGTCTGATCCCCGCCAGCGGTTTCTATGAGTGGAGGGCCAACCCGGGCGGCAAGACAAAGACGCCGATATACATCCGCTTGAAATCCGGGCTGCCTTTTGCGTTCGCCGGCCTTTGGGAGCGCTGGGAGTCGCCAGATGGATCGACGGTGCTCTCATGCACGATCATCACCACGACGCCGAACGACCTGCTGCGCGATATCCACAACCGCATGCCGGTGGTCTTGAGCCCGCAGGCTTATTCGCTCTGGCTCGACCCGGACGAGCCCCCGCTCGAACAGTTAGCCGGCCTGTTGAAACCCTATCCGGCGGAAGAGATGCAGGCCTATGAAGTTTCGAGACAGGTCAATAAACCCGAGAACGATTCCGCTGATCTGATCACGCCGGTTTGAAACCATCCCGGCGCTGGTTGACAAAGATAATCCCCCACATCCAGGGAGACGATGATGCCGCTTGTCCATGTGAGAACGTTTCGTGTGCGCAACTACGAATGCGACGCCTTTGGTCATCTGAACAGCGCCAACTACCTGCGGCTGATGCAAGAGACCGCCTTCGACGCCTCCGCCGCGGCGGGTTATGGTCAGAAGCGCTATGCCGAGATGAACCGGGTCTGGCTCATCCGCGAGAGCGAGATCGAGTTTTTCCTGCCGGTCTATTACAACCAGCTTATCCAGGTGAGCACCTGGATCGCCGATTTCCGGCGGGTAAGCTCACGCCGCATGTACGAGTTCAGGCTAGAAGGAGAACAGCAGCTCTGTGCGCGCGGGTTCAGCGATTGGGTGTTCCTGGACTCCGCTACCCTGCAGCCGACGTCGATCCCGGACCAGCTCGCAGTCGATTTTTTCCCCGAAGGCGTTCCGGAGGCTTTTCCCAAGCGCGCCCCGTTTATAAACCCGCCCAAGCCGCCGCGCCAGGTCTTTACAACCCGCCGGCGGGTCGAATGGCAGGACATCGACCCCATGGAGCATGTCAACAACGCGGTCTACATGGCTTATGCGAACGAAGCGGGGTTCAAAGCGATAGAGGCCTTTGGCTGGCCTTGGCAGCGCATGCGCTCCGCCGGTTTTGCCATCCTGCTGCGCAGTTGCCGCATCCAATACCTCCAGCCCGCCGTGTTCGACGAAGAACTGGAGATCAAGACCTGGGCTTCGAGCGTGAGACGCTCCACCGCCGTGCGCCACTACACCATCCACCGTGCCAGCGACCAGGCTTTGCTGTGCCAGGCGAACATGACCGGCGTCTGGGTAGACCTGGCCAGCGGGCAGCCGATGCGCATCCCGGATCAGTTTCTGCGTGATTTTGAGTCAAATATCTCTACCCATCACTGAGGCATGGAAATCACCCCGCCCTGAGTGACGTTCAACAGGTCTACATGCGCCCCCGGCGCCCCCGAGAGCTGCTGCGCTTTGCGGCACAACTCCAGGGCAATGCGCCCAAGCTGTTCCTCGTCCAACGTCCCATCCGATTCCAGCATCGCCCGCAGCAGCGGCTCCGTCCCCGAATAGCGCAAATTGACCCGGATCAACCCAGGGCGCTCCAGCGTGCGCGCCTCCATTTCGTCCAGTTCCTGGCGCGAGAAGCGCGGCCCGCTGCCCACGTGCGCCGAGGCGATGATCTGGGGTGTCTTGCCCACGTCCATCGCAAAATCGGCCAGCGAACTCCGGTCCGATTCGAAAAAAGCGCGCAGCACGTACAGCGCCGTGCGGATGCCGTCGCCGGTCGGGTGCGCCTCGTCCACAATCAGGATGTGCCCCGCCTGTTCGCCCCCCAGGCCGATCTGCCCTGGCGCCGCCTCATCCTCGCGAATCTCGAAAATCTTATCCGTCACGTATTTATCGCCAACCGGCGTCTCGAACATCTCGATGCCGGCCGCTTCCAGGCGGGTTTTCAACCCGCTGTTGCGCATGACCGTGGTGACCACCGCGCGTCCCAGCAACATGCCGCGCTCGTCGAAATAGCGCGACAGCATCCCCAGCATGTGGTCGCCATCGACCAGGCCGCCCCGCTCATCGACCAGCACCACGCGGTCTGCATCGCCGTCAAACGCCAGCCCAAAACGCGCCTGGTGATGTTCGATCAACAGGTTCATTTCATCCAGCGAACGCCGGACGAGCTCCGAGCCAGCCTTACGGTTGATGTTCAGCCCGTTGGGTGAAGCGTGGATCACGATCACCTCGGCGCCCAGGCGGCTGAAGACCTCGGGCGCGATCCGCGACGCCGCCCCGTTGGCGCAGTCCATCACCAGGCGCACACCCTCCAGCGCGCGGCCGGGGTGTTCGCCCACCAGGTCGCGGATATATAGCTCCTGGAGGAACTCCCCATTGTGGAGGCGGCCGATTGCGGGGTGGACCGCTAAAAGCTCGGGGGCGGTCTCCATCTTTTCGATCAAGTCCTCGACCTGGTTTTCGAGCGCCTCGGGCAGTTTGCGCCCGGTGTTGTGAAAGAATTTGATCCCGTTCTGGTCAGCCGGGTTGTGCGAAGCCGAGATCACCGCGCCCGCGTCCGCTTTTAGATGACCCACCAGCCAGGCGACGCCGGGGGTCGTCAGGACGCCCAGATCGATCACGTGCACCCCGCTCGCCATCAGCCCCGCGGCAAGCGCTTCTTGGAGCATCGTGCACGACTGGCGTGTATCCCGCCCGATTACCACGGTCGCTTCCCGCCGCTCGCCGCGGATCACCAGGCCAGCCGCCCGCCCGAGCCGGAGCGCAAATTCGGGCGTCATGGGCCATTCGCCCACCGTGCCGCGTATACCGTCTGTACCAAACCATCTTGGCATCTTCAATTCTCCTAAAAAAGATGGATCTGCTCGAAACCTGTCAAAAGAGCGAAGTGCGGCGCTCTCCGGCTGCCCGGGCAGGACGCACGAATTATACACGACTCACGGGACGATTGAAACACGGCAAAATCGAGTAGAATTAGATTGTTGCATGATTTAGAAAGGATGGCGC
>JADYYC010000451.1 GCA_020853835.1 Anaerolineales bacterium | reverse complement strand
GTCAGCAAGAGACACCTGATCAACCCCGAGATGCGTGGTCGCCGTCAGGCAGACCGTCACCGGCGCGCTTCTCTCAGAGAGAACAGACCGTGGATCGCCAACGGCTGGCGGCTGCAGAAACTCACGGCCTGTCTGGAAGAGAACGGCCGTTTTTCCGCCTGCGCCAACCAGGGCCGCGCGCACGCTGCGATCCAAACGCATGGCCTCTATCAGGCGCATTCTAATCCCACAGATGATTTCTCAATTCCACGCGCGAAAGTATCGCTTCGAGCACGCCCCCGCCCACCGCGAGCGCTTTCTCCGAGACCAGGTAACAGTAGCGCGGGTCGTTGCGCGGATCAAGATCTCCGATTTTCATGCCTTCTTTCACTTGCATCGCCGGGTGAAGCAGCCCTCGCATAACCCCTCGGAATGGCGCATAAACAGGGAGCCCCGATACCTCGGCGATCACCTGACCTGCCTCAATTTGATCCCCGATCTCAACCCTGGCAAACAATACCCCATCCACCGGCGCTCGGATCACGCGCTCGGCCCCGCGCACGAGCACATTTTCGGGTATGCCGGTATCCTGTTCAGCAGAACCCTGCCACAACACCCTGCCCATATGGTGGCCGCGGTTGGTCTCGATCACGGCGTCGCAATCCAGCCCTGCCGTAAAACCAGGCCCCAGACCGATAACCATCGTCGCCGCGCCGGGTCGATGACCGGGAGGTTTTTTGGTCATCCGCCCGTCCACCAGGATAATAGGCGCATCAGCCTGCCGCAAGCGCAATTCGCTTAACGTCTTCGCTTCCAGATCAATAATCACAGGCAAGCGGCCTTTGTCGAGTTCGCCAAGAGCCTGGTCCAAGTTCTCCGCCAGACGGGCAGTTATACCCTCGACTTCGACCTGCTTTTCAAAGACAGCTTCGGCAAACGAGACCTTTCTTCGCACCACAAGCGGCTCGGGCAATTCCAACAAAATTACTTTAAAACCTGAACGATGCAGCCTCACTGCCACACCGCTGGCGAGATCACCCGCGCCGCGCATTAAAACCACCGTGCTCATAACGATTTAACTCTCAGAGGTCTCAGAAATGTCAAAAGTTCGCAGTAATTCCTTGAACTTGGGTCCCCAGGCGACCAGACGTGAAGAAGGCACGGTGCGCCCTTTTTCCGCCGCCTGCCAGGCCAGTTCTGCCGCATGCGCGGCAGAGTTTGGTTTGCCGAGTTCGGCCGCGCAGCGTGCTCTTTCGTTTAGCAGTCGATGATCGCGCTCCAGCCAGTGAAATAATATCTCGAGCGCATCGACAGGTTTATTTGCCAGCTCGCCCGCGCCATGCTGAACGAGGTATTTCGCATTGCCGATTTCCTGCCCAGGGGTGACATCCACCAACAAGTATGGCAAGCCGCAGGCAAGAGATTCGGTAACGGTCAACCCCCCCGCCTTTCCAATAATAAAATCCGCCGCACGCATAAAAAGCGGCATTCGATCGACATAGTTGTAAATATAAGCCTTCCTATGCCAATCCATGGATTGATATTCCTGATGCAAGCGGTCATCTCCCCCGGCGACAAGCACGAATTGGAACGGCAGCCCCGAATGGTTTAGAACATGTAAGAAGCTCATCAGATTCTTCACGCGGGCGCTGCCGGCCACCAGCGCGGTGATAACATTTTGATCCCAACCCAGCTCAGCTCGAATTTCAGCTTTTGTCCGTTTCTCGGTTGCAAATAAGGGGTTGACCGGGATGCCCGTTACGCGCAGGATGTCGGGTGTCATGCCGTTTTCAAGAGCCTCGTGATAAGCTTCCTCTGTGGGGAGCAGACAATAATCCGTGCCTTGGTTGAACCAGACCCGGTGGATATTTGTGAGGTCCGTGATAACGGTGATGAACGGCACCGGCAGTTTTCTCAGCGTAATGTACGCGTTCAACGGCGCCAGGTAGAAGGGATGCGTGGTCAGGATGACATCGGGTTGGAACTTCTTGAACACCGATCGGATCGCTGAAAAAAGAAGGACCGTAAATGCGCTTTCAAGCGCTGCGTTAGGCAGCGGCGCACCGCTAATCTGGTAGTTCAGCTTGTAAAAATCTGGCATTTTGCGCACCAGCTTGTCATAATCCGTTTGGGTTTCGCGCAGGAAAGCTGGTACGGTTTTCTCGTCAAGCGGATTATATATGCTTACATTGCAGCGGTCTGCGTATCGTAATTTCAAAGCAGCCGCAAGGGCGTTGGCGGCGCTGCGATGTCCAAAGCCAGCATCGGCTGTCAGCACGAGAAAGTTTTTTACGTCCGAATTCATCCAACCGGCCGCCTCTCAACGGCTCTGTCTCAAGATAACCGTCCCAGTCCACGCAGCACGCGTTCAGGCGTCAGTGGAAACTCGTTGAACCAGACCCCGGTTGCATCGTGCACCGCCGCGATCACCGCAGGGGCAAAGGGCAGGAACGGCATTTCTCCCATGCCGCGTGCGCCCCAAGGACCAATGGGGTCAGGGTATTCCAGGATATCCGACTCGATCTGCTCCGGCACATCCAGGACGGTTGGGATTAAATAGGTGGAGAAATGCTGTGTCTGCGAATACCCATCTTTTTGAATATAGTTCTCCATGATCGTATAACCCAATGCTTGCACCAGCGCGCCCTGGACCTGCCCGACGACTTGCTGCGGGTTGATCGCTTTTCCGACATCATCAGAGGTGATGACATCGACCAGCCGGATATGCCCGGTCTCGGTATCGACCTCCACACGAATGGCCTCGGCGACATACCCATAAGAGAAGTTGGGTTCCGATTTCCCTGTTTGTGGGTCGAAAGGCGTGGTCCTGGGAGGGCGGTATTGGAAATGAGCGATAGCTGGCCGCTCTTCAGCTTTCCATTTCTCAAGCGCCGCCTCGACCGCGCCTTTCACCGCATTGCCAGCCATGAAAGTCATGCGCGAGGCCGAAACGCTCCCCGAATCGCCGGTGAACGCGGTGTCCGAAGTGACCAGGCGCACCCTGGAAAATGGGACGCCGGCCGCCTCTGCAGCCGCCTGGGCAATGATCGTGTGAACGCCCTGCCCCACTTCGGAAGCGGCATGGCTTACGACGACCTCGTCAATTTCAGCCTCGCCTCGCAATTCCGCAGTAGCCCAGCACATCTCTGGCGCGCCAAACGAGAACCCGACGTTCTTGAAGGCGGCGCTAAAGCCAATCCCATATTTAAGGTTCGGGTTGCTGGCGCTCGCCGGTCGGTGTTTTGAGGTTTTTCTTGTCGCCCTGGCCGTAAATTTCCGATTTAGGGGCACTTCCCATCCAGCTTTTACCGCGCATTGTTCGATCACCTGAGCCATAGATACGCCTTTGGGCAGCGGGGTGCCCACCGAGAGCAGGTCGCCTTCACGCAATACATTCTTCAGGCGTATCTCAACCGGGTCCATTTTCAAGGCTTCTGCCAAACGGTTCATTTGGGTTTCAGCCGCAAAAGCGCCCTGCGGGCCGCCGAACCCACGAAATGCGCCTGTGACCACGTTGTTTGTGTACACCGCATAAGCGTCCACTTTAACGTTCGGGATCTCGTATGGGCCGGTACACATCAAAGTCGCGTTGCCAAGCACTTTTGTGGAGGTGTAAGC
>JADYYC010000450.1 GCA_020853835.1 Anaerolineales bacterium | reverse complement strand
GCCAGGTTCCCGCCCGCAGCCGGCTGACGGGCGCAGAGGCAGCCCAGCGGTTGATCTCGGCTGGCGGTTTATATGGCGTCCGGATCGAAGGCGTTCAGGGGAACCTGACCGATCATTACGATCCACGCGAGAAGGTGCTCCGGCTGTCGAGCGGGGTATATAACTCCTCTTCTGTGGCTGCGCTGGCGATCGCGGCTCACGAGTTAGGACACGCCATGCAGGATAAGGAAGGGTATTTCCCGCTGCGCCTGCGGGCAGCCATGGTCCCAGCCGTCAATATCGGCTCGTATCTGGGATGGATTCTGATTGTGCTTGGTATTTTGATCCAGGCGACCCAGATTGCCTGGCTGGGGGTGCTCGTCTTCTCGCTAGGAGCGCTTTTCGCCCTGGCAACGCTCCCGGTGGAGTTGAACGCTTCGGCGCGCGCTCGCCAACTGTTAGTCACGTCGGGGATAATTTCCGGCGACGACGAGCAGCGCGGCGTCAATAACGTCTTGAACGCGGCGGCGATGACCTATGTGGCGGCTTTGATCACAGCAGTGCTACAGTTGCTCTACTGGGTCAGCGTGGTGATTGGCATGGGCGGTCGGAGAAGAAACTAAGAATGCAGACAATTATCGTCGGCTGTGGGCGCGTGGGCGCTGAGCTTGCCTACCGCCTCTTTCAAAAAGGACACCGAGTTGTTGTAGTTGATCAATCCCCCGCCGCTTTTCAGAATCTGCCCGGCGATTTTCAGGGCAGGTTTGTTGAAGGGCATGCGTTGAACCTCGATGTATTGCACCGGGCCGGGATCGAGCAAGCTGACGCCCTGGCCGCGGTCACCAGCTCGGACTCGGTTAACGCAGTGATCGCCCACCTGGCGCTTACCGTCTTCAATTTGCCCAGCGTCGTGGCCCGCAACTATGATTCCGGCTTCCGCTCCATGCATGAGTTGTTTGGTCTGCAGATCGTGAGCGCGTCAAGCTGGGGCGCTCAGCGGATCGAGGAATTGCTCTACCAACAGCAGGCGCACACGGTGTTTTCCGCTGGTAATGGGGAAGTCGAGCTGTACGAGTTTGCAGTCGACCGCGCCTGGGATGGCTCGACCTTTGCTGACCTGCTGCCCGAAAAGGACTGCCTGCCGGTCGCCCTCACGCGCGCCGGCAGAGCGATGCTTCCTGAACGGGACACAGTTCTCAGAGAAGGCGATATCGTCCTGGTGAGCGCGACGCTGAACGGGAGCGAAGAATTACATCACATGTTGAACGCCAAGAAGTCCGAATTCGAGAAGGGTGGCTGAAGATGTTTGTTGTCATTGCTGGCGGGGGCCGCACTGGTACACAACTCGCTCAGTTTCTATTGGAAGAAGATCATGATGTGCGGGTGATCGAACATCGTAAGGATGTCCTGGCGCGCCTGCATCGCGAGCTCCCGACGGAAGTGATCTTCGAGGGGAAGGCGATTGAACTTGAAGTGCTCGAATCCGCAGGCACCCGCAAAGCCAACGTGGTAGCCGCCTGCACCGCTTTGGATGAAGATAATCTGGTGATTTGTTATTCCGCACGAAAGTATTATCAGGTTCACCGGACGATCGCCCGAATTAACGACCCGCGCAATGCGTGGCTTTTTGACGAAAAATTCTGTGTGGACGTTGCGCTAAACGCATCCGCCGTGATTGCCAGCCTCATCGAGGAAGAGATGTCGCTTGGCGACATGATGACCCTGCTCAAACTCAGGAGGGGCGAGTATTCACTCGTGGAGGAGAAGATCCCAGAAGGCGCCCATGCAGTTGGCGTGGCACTGAAAGACCTGAGATTGCACGAAGAGTGTGTGATCGCAGCCATCATCCGCCATGGCAAGATCATCGTTCCGAGAGGGATGACGGTATTTGAAGTAGGGGATGAAGTGCTGGCGGTCACCAGCCGCAAAGGGGCGGATCAATTGCGTGAGCTTTTCTCTCGCGGGGAGAGAATCGCCGGATAGAAAATTCCGCCTGGTCGTTTTTTCGCTCTTACACCGCATGGATTCTCTACGGGCGGGCTTATTGTTGCGCTCTAAGCCCCCCGGTGATACTGGCTGAAGATCGCGGGTATAATCAATTTGCTCGACTTCTTGGAAGCGCTGAAAAAGATATCTGAAAACAAACAAACTCAATAAAAAAAATGCGGAGCGATTTATGTCAACTGTTGGACAATCAGTTACGCGTGTGGACGCCCGGGCGAAGGTGACGGGAGAGGCGCTCTATTCGGGCGATTTCAACCTCCCCAACCAGGCTTACATGAAAATCCTGTTTGCCGGCCGCCCGCATGCGATTATTAAGCGGATTTCCACTGCACGAGCCGAGGCTATGCCCGGCGTCCTGGCGGTTTTTACCGCAAAAGACGTCCCACAAAACGAGTATGGATTATCTATGCCGGACCAGCCGGTGTTGTGTGGCCCTGGTTCGACTAAGCCCTTCGCGGAACATGTGCGCTGGACTGGCGACCAGGTCGCTCTGGTGGTGGCAGAAACCGAAGAGATCGCGACGAAAGCCCGCGACCTGATCGAAGTGGACTATGAGGACTTGCCGGTGCTGACAGACCCCCTCGAAGCGCGAGACAATTCGGAAGTCTTGCTGCATCCCGATCGGGGTTCCAATACTTTTTGTCATTATCGAATACGCAAGGGCGACATCGAGGCGGGGTTTGAAAAGGCCGATGTCATCATCGAAGGCGAATATCGCACACCCGTGCAAGAACATGCTTATCTCCAGCCTGAAGCCGGATTGGGATATATTGATGAAGCGGGGCGAATCACGGTGAACGTCCCCGGTCAGTGGACGCACAAAGACCAGGAACAGATTGCGCATGCGCTCAACTTGCCCCTGGAACAGATCAGGGTTATCTATCCCGCGATTGGCGGGGCATTTGGCGGGCGTGAAGACATGTCGATCCAGATTGTGCTGGCGCTTGCGGTCTGGCGGTTGGCCCAGCGCGGCATCAACCGTCCTGTGAAGATTATTTGGAGCCGGGAGGAGTCGATTCTTGGACACCATAAGCGCCATCCGTATTGGATACGGGCCCGCTGGGGCGCGACGAACGAGGGCGTGTTGGTCGCGGCTGAAATGGAACTGGTTGCAGACAGCGGTGGGTATGCTTACACCTCCACAAAAGTGCTTGGCAACGCGACTTTGATGTGTACCGGCCCATACGAGATCCCGAACGTTAAAGTGGACGCTTATGCGGTGTACACAAACAACGTGGTCACAGGCGCATTTCGTG
>JADYYC010000449.1 GCA_020853835.1 Anaerolineales bacterium | reverse complement strand
GCGCCCCACTTCTCCCAATCGCAAGGGCAGGACGTTGTTCAACAGGTAACCTTCGTTCAGGGTCAGAAAGACCTGACCGTAGCGGGCCTGTTCGCTCAGGAGCGTCCGCCAGGCCAGGCTGCGCACCGCCAGCCAGACCAGGGTGATCCCGAAGAGCAAGATCACGTAGCGGTAATCCGCCAGGCGCAGCGCCTCGAGGAAACGCTCCAGATCGATGAGGTAGAAAATGACCCCCAGCGCGACGGCGCTGACGAGTAACCCCGGCGCCAGCCTGCGCCAGTTAGCACGGATCGCAGCGATCACCGCTATCTCAATCCTCGTCCATGCGCAGGACTGCCAGGAAGGCTTCTTGCGGGATTTCTACGTTCCCCACCATCTTCATGCGTTTCTTGCCGCGCTTTTGTTTTTCGAGCAGCTTCTTCTTGCGGGTGATGTCGCCGCCGTAGCACTTTGCCAGGACGTCCTTGCGCATCGCTTTGACGTTGGCGCGCGAGATCACCCTGCCGGCCGCATAAGCCTGGATCGGCACGACGAACAACTGGCGTGGGATGATGTCTTTGAGCTTAGAGATGACCGCCTGGCCCTTGTGGTAGGCGTCTTCTTTGTGGACGATGGTGGCGAGGGCGTCGACGGGTTCTTCGTTGACCAGGATCTCGAGCTTGACCAGGCTCTCTGCGCGGTATTCGACAAACTGGTAGTCGAGCGAGGCGTAGCCGCGCGTGCGGGATTTGAGTTGGTCGAAGAAATCGACGATCAACTCGGAGAGTGGGATCTCGAACTGGATCAGCACCCGGTTGGGGGCGGGGTATTCTTGCTCGATAAAGACCCCGCGCCGTTTGATAGTCATATCCATGACCACGCCGTAATACTCGGTCGGCGTGAAGATCTGGATCTTCATCCAGGGCTCGCGGATCTCCGCGATCTGGTCTTCTTCGGGCAGATCGGCGGGCGAGTCGATGTGCCTGACCTGCCCGTCCAGCATGACCAACTCGTATTCAACCGAGGGCGCGGTGAACACCACGTCGAGGGCGTACTCACGCTCGATCCGCTCCTGGATGATCTCCATGTGGAACATCCCCAGGAAGCCGCAGCGGAAGCCAAAACCGAGCGCCTGGGAAGTTTCCGGTTCGTATGTTAATGAAGCGTCGTTGAGTTGCAGCTTCTCCAGGGCGTCTTTGAGGTCGGCGTAATCCTCGCCCTCGACCGGGTAGACCCCCGCAAACACCATCGGCTTGACCTTGCGGTAACCGGGCAGCGGTTGGGGGGCCGGGCGGGAGGCCAGGGTGATCGTGTCGCCCACGCGGCACTCGCGCACCGTTTTGAGGCCGGTTGCCACATAGCCCACCTCGCCCGCGCTGAGCTGTGCGGTAGGGCGCAGGTTGGGGGCAAAGATGCCGATCTCGACTGGCTTTACAACCGCCCCGCTCGCCATCAAGAGCAGGCTGTCGGTCGGGCAGACTTCACCGTCCATCACGCGCACATACGCCACCACGCCTTTGTAGGAATCATAGTGCGAATCGAAGATCAGGGCGCGCAGAGGAGCGTTTTCGTCGCCTTTGGGCGGGGTGACCTGGCGTACGATCGCCTCGAGCACGCTATCGACGTTTGTGCCGTCCTTGGCTGAGATGCGCAGGATCTGATCTACCGGGGTGCCGATCAGGTTGCTGATCTCCTCAGCCACCTGGTCGGGGTGGGCTGAGATCAGATCGATCTTGTTGATGACCGGGATGATCTCGAGGTCGGCTTCGAGCGCCAGGTAAAGGTTGGCCAGCGTTTGGGCCTCGATGCCCTGAGAAGCGTCGACCACCAGGAGCGCGCCTTCGCAGGCGTTGAGCGCCCGGCTCACTTCGTACCCGAAATCGACGTGACCGGGCGTGTCGATCAGGTTGAGCTCGTAGGTCCGCCCATCGCTGGCGGCGTAGTTCATGCGCACCGCGGAGGCCTTGATGGTCACGCCCTTCTCGCGCTCCAGGTCCATGGTGTCGAGAACCTGTTCGGTCATCTCGCGCTCGGAGATCGTCCCGGTTAACTGGAGCAGCCGGTCGGCCAGGGTGGATTTGCCGTGGTCGATATGGGCGATGATGCAGAAATTGCGGATGTGATCGGTGGTCATATGCGGGCAGAAGTATACCTTAAAAAGGATACCCGTTTCAGGTGAAGAACTTCAAGACCGCCGGGGCAATGTCCGTCAGGTCGTTAAGCCCCTCTGCAAATGGCAGGCGCAGTTGCGGAGACCCCACGATCAAACCGGGGACCGGGTTCGAGGTGTGGCGGCGCGTGCTCATATCTTCAAGGTTGCCGTGATCCGAGGTGATCAGGATCAGCCCCGCTTCGTCGTCCCAGTCCGCCAGGAGCGCCCCCAGCGCCCGGTCGAATTCTTCCAGCAGCCTGCAGGCGGCTTCGAGGTCCTGCCCATGCCCGGCGTAATCGGTGAGCCAGTACTCGAAGAGCGAAAAATTGTGCTCTTGCGCCAGGCGGGAGAGGCGGCGTCCCGCTTCGCTGAGGCTGATCACGGGAACGCGCTTGAGGCCAAGCCGCTCGCGCAGCCCCTGACCGCTGAAATCGGCCGAGACGGCGCGGCCTTCTTCCAGGTCCTCCAGCGTGCGCAGGGGCACGCCCGCCCGCGAGGCCCCCAGCGCAATCGTGCCGTACAGCCGCCGGCCCGAGGCAATCGCCTCGAAATAGCCGGGTGGGAAGGCGTTCAGGAAGGCGACGCTCAGGCCGCGCTTTTTGAGCGATTTGAACAGGTTCTCCTGGCTCACGATCTCCGCCACCGGTGGGTTGGGTTTCGGACCGTAGTGACCGCCGATCGCGGCGGGCACGTTCTTACCGTTGATAAGGGTCGCCTGGCCCGTGGCAGACTGCGGCAGCCCAGGCACCCCCAGGCGGGCGTCCAGCGCCAGCAGCGTGGCGCGCTCCGTGTGCAGGGGGGCGTGGCCTTGTACCAGGCGCCTCCCGCCCAGCAGGTTTTGGAGGGCGGGCATCGCCGCCCTGGCAAACGGGTTGGTCTGCGGGTCGTCATCCCCCAAACCGACCCCGTCGAGGAACAGGAACAAGAAATGTTTCATTGAACGGGCGCGGGGTCGAAGGGTTTTCGCCAGGTGAACCAGGCGGACGCGCGGCCGCGCTCCGTCCCGTCTCGGCGCTCGACGAGTTCGAGCCGCTCCTCCAGCGCCTGAAGGTCAGCCGCATTAAGGCCGGCGCCGCGGCCCTCGCCGGAGCGGGTAAAGGCGTAGAGCAGATACGTCCCCTGTGGGTGCAACAACCGGCAGATGTTTTTGATATAGGTCGGGCGGCGCGCCGGTTGCAAGCCGTGAAAACACCCGATGTCCAGGATCAGCTCAAACGGACCCGAAATACCGCGCAGGCGCGTGACGTCCTCCTTGATCAGCTTGACGTCAACACCCGCCCGGCGTGCTTTCTGGCGCGCCTGGCGGATCGCCCGCCCGACAAAGTCCACTCCGGTGGCTTTCCAGCCGTGCTGGGCAAGGTAGATGGCGTTAGTGCCGGTCCCGCAGCCCAGATCGAGCGCGCTCCCCGGCGGGTGCGCGGATACAAAAGCAGCCAGCTCCGGCGGCGTGATGCCGGTGTCCCAGGGGGGGTTGGAGAGGTAATGGATGTAGTAAAAAAGGCTGTGCAACAGGTTCATCTGGGTCGCAGGGCAGTTCGAGGTGAGTGAGATTCTACTATGCTTTCCGTAAAAGAATTTACCCGAATTTAATGGTCATTTTCACCTATTTGACTAGAATTTAATTGAATTAGAAGCGAAAGGCTGGTAAGCCCATATTGTTCGATGGGGAATGACCATTTCCCCGTCTCAAAACATGTTAATTAGAGAGGGAAGATACCATGAAGAAGCTGATCTATCTCATCGTCATTTCGAGTTTTGTTGTGGCATTGTTCACCCCCGGGATTGGCGCGGCTCAGGAAGGAGCCCCGGCTTTGCCTGATGATGGCCCGAAGGTTTTCATCCCCCTGGTTTTGTTACAGAAGACGCACACCCTTTCGGGACAGATCAAAGACATGTACGATATGCCTGTCGCAGGCGTGACCGTACAGAGCGACAACGGGCAGAGCGCCGTGACCGACAAGAACGGGATTTACTCCATGCAGGTGGTGGAAGGGCAGCGCCATATTTCGGCGTCCAAAGACGGCTATGATCTCCAGCCAGCCGTTTCGAACATCTTTCTAAACCAGGACGCTAACAATATGAGTTTTACGGCGGTATCTGCCTGCTCAGCGCCGATCCCCAACCCCGGCTTTGAGATCCCGGCATACTACTGGAACCCGATCAGCGGCAATGCCAACGGGGCCACGCCCTTTTACAGCACTGCCAAAGCCAATACGGGCACCGTGTCCGGTTTTACCGGGATTCAAAACTCTCTTCCTTCGACCAACAGAGTGAGTTGGTCGCGGTGGCGCTCGCACGAGTTTGTGATCCCTTCGGACGCCTCCAGCGCAACGGTGCAGATGTTCTACTGGCCTTACACGAGCGAGAGCGTAGCGACCTCCATCAGTCAATTGCCGAAACAGGTTGGCTTCGACACCGCCGCGCCCGACGCGCCCACGTTTATTGGCGATTTTCAGTACATCGCGCTGATCGACGCCAATACCGATTTCATCCTGGGCTATTTGCTGCAGGTCCGCCGGAACGACCAGGCCTGGGTAGACACCGGCGCCATTTCGATGCTGGCTTTTGCCAACACCAACCGCAAGGTCAAGCTCGAGTTCGGGACTTATAACGACGGGCTGGTGGGCGTCACCAACGCCTATTTCGATGACGTGGTGGTCAACGTCTGCGCGGCCAGCATCACCTACACCGGATGCCAGAACCTGTTGGGAAATCCCGATTTCGAAGCGGCTACCAACTGGAACATCTCGGTCGCAAACATCCCCTCGGCCTACACCACCCAGTACTATTACAGCCCGGTGCAGTCCATGCTCAGCGGGATCCCGGTCGGCGCGATCAACCCCTTCCCGCACCAGTTCACGACCTCGGAGTTCTGGCAGCCGACCACGGTGGCTATCCCGTCGAACGCCAATTACGCCCGGCTCAAGGTCAGGCTGCTGCCCAGGAGCTCGGACCTGTGGGGCTATCACCTCGCCGAGCAGGCTGCGTTGACCCAGCAGAGCCTGCAGAGCCAGCTCAGCGGGCCAAACGCGGTCAACGCGCCGGACGCGGTGGAGAGCCAGTACCTCCACATCCGCGATGCGGCGAACACGGTCACGCTGGCGCAGTTGATCAAGTGGTTCCCGGTCGACTCGTATAACTGGCTCTATCGGGAGTACGACCTGCTGCCCTTCCGCGGCCAGACGATCAGCATTCTGTTCGGGGCTGCCAACGACGGCTGGGACGGCAACACGGCGCTGTACGTGGACGACGTCTTCCTGGAGGCCTGCGCCCCTTAGTCAGCTCGATCATTCGCTGCCGCAGAACATCTCAGCGCTTCCCTCCCTTTCTGCGATCCGAAAAACTGGCGGTCCGGTCCGCCAGTTTTTCACTTACATCTGCATCGAACTGGATATCAAATCGTTTTCTAATGATATAATCCCTGCGCATGTTTTGCGATCCAGCCGGAAATTGCCGGGCTTTTTGGGGCGCGGCTGCCTGGGTGAAAAAGGATCGGCGATGGGGAGGGATGATCTCAACGCCCGGCGCCGCTTGAATGTAAACATGTAATTTCAACTGCTCGGGAAGGTCCACAGAAATGAAAGAATACACAACCGATTTTATTCGCAACGTCGCCCTGGTGTCGCACGGCGGCGCGGGTAAGACGATGCTCGCCGAAGCATTTTTGCATTTTACAGGCGCAACTACCCGCCTGGGGAAGATCGAAGACGGCACGACCACGGCGGACTTCGAAGAGGAGGAGGTGCGGCGAGGGATTTCGCTTTCAACTGCGTTGGTGCCGGTCGAATACCGTGATCACAAGATCAACTTGCTGGACACCCCCGGTTATACCGATTTTGTGGGCGAGGTGATTTCGGCGCTGCGGGTCGCCGATGGCGCCGTAGTCCTGGTGGATGCCGTCGCCGGCGCCGAAGTCGGCACGGAGATCGCCCTGAGCTACTGCGAGAAGTTCAACCTGCCGCTCTTCGTGGTGATCAACAAAATGAACCGGGATAACGCCAATTTCGCCAAAGCCCTGGAATCGGTGCGCGAGTTGGTCCCGATGCGCCTGGTGCCTGTCCAGCTTCCGTGGGGCGAGAAAGCGGATTTCAAAGGCGCCATCGATCTTTTAAACATGAAAGCCTATGCCGGCAGCGGTAAGACCGCGGCCGAGATCCCGGCTGACCTGATGGACCAGGTCGAAGCCGCCAGGATGGAAATGATCGAAGCCGCCGCCGAAGGCGAGGACACGCTTCTGGAGAAATATCTCGAAGGGGAAGAGCTGAGCACGGGAGAGATCATGCAGGGCCTGGTCAACGCCTGCCAGAACGGGCTGTTCGCCCCGGTTTTTGTCGCGGCTGGCTCGGCCGAGATCGGGCTGGGGCCTTTGCTGGATGCGCTGGTCGACCTGATGCCCTCGCCGGCAAAAAGGCCTCTGGCCCGGGCGCAAGGCAAAGGCGGTGAAGAAGAGGAACTGCAAGCCCTGGACAGCGGCCCGCTGGCGGCTTACGTGTGGAAGACCACTGCGGACCCCTTTGTTGGAAAGATCACCTACTTCCGGGTGTATTCGGGGATGATGACCTCCGACAGCCGCATCTGGAACCAAAACAAGGGCGGCGAAGAGCGGGTTGGAACGATCCATGTGTTGCGGGGCAAGGAGCAGCTGGCGGTCAAAGTGGTGCACGCCGGAGATATCGCCACCGTCCCAAAGCTCAACCTCACCTCCACCGGCGATACGCTGTGCGACAAGGGTCACCCGCTGACTTTCGAACCCCCGGGCTATCCCAGCGCCCTCTACCAGGTCGCGGTCACGCCGAAAACCCAGGCGGACTCGGCCAAGATCAGCACCACGCTCTCCCGCCTGGCTGAAGAGGATCCCACGCTGACCTGGCACATGGAACCGACCACCAACCAGACCATTCTGCAGGGCATGGGCGACCAGCACATCGACGTGGCGATCCGCAAGGCCGAGTCCAAGTTCCAGACCAGCCTGCTCACTCAGGAGCCGCGCGTCCCCTACCAGGAATCGATCACCAAACCGGGCCAGGCGATGTACCGCCACAAGAAGCAAACCGGCGGCGCAGGCCAGTTTGGCGAGGTGGCGATGAGGATCGAACCGCTCCAGGACGAGGATTATGCGTTTAGCTGGGATGTCTTTGGCGGCGCGGTTTCATCTAGCTACCAGCCTGCGATCGAAAAGGGCATCAAAAGTGTTATGAAGGAAGGCGTGATGGCCGGTTTCCCGCTCGGGCACGTCAAAGTGTCGGTGTACGACGGCAAGGAACACCCGGTCGATTCTAAGCCGGTCGCGTTCGAAATCGCGGCCCGCGAGTGCTTCAAGCTGGCGGTGAAGGATTCCGCGCCCGTTTTGCTGGAGCCGATCATGAACGTGCGCATCACGGTGCCCGAAGCCAATATGGGCGACATCCTGGGTGACCTGAACACCCGCCGCGCCCGCGTGCAGGGGATGGACACCGACAAGGGGCGCTCGGTGGTGACCGCCCAGGTGCCGCTGGCTGAGATGCTGCGCTATACCACCGACCTGCGCTCGATCACCGGGGGGCGGGGCGTGTTCACCATGGAATACTCGCACCATGAGGTGGTTCCGGCGCACCTTGCCAGCGAGATCATCGCCGCCCGCCAGAAAGAGCTGGCGGACAAAAAGGAAGAGTGACCCCTGTAGTGCAACGATAATAAAAAAACGGGCCGAAAGGCCCGTTTTTTTATGCGTCTGAACGCGCCGGCGCGGCCAGTTTGAGGCGGAAGAAGAGCAGCGGCGCGAAGTAGCTGATCCACAGCCCGATCGACCCATAGCGGATGAAGCGAAAGACGAGCGCGATGAGGGTCTCGCCGGAGGGGAAGATCAGGTCCAGCCCCGTCCACAGGATCACCACCCCGACCAGGCCGAGCAGGTAACGCGCAAGCCGCTGCCAGGCCGAACCGCGCACATCGAGCCAGCCGGCCCTTTCCAGCAGGATCGCGCCGCACGCCATGCCAAACAGCACCGCAGCCGCGGTCACCGCGCCCGAGAGCGCCAGGGGGTTGATGGGCTTGGCCTCGGGGGCGCGCCCGGCCAGCTCGATCCATCCGGTTGGGACCTGCCAGGCGCCGAGCGCCAGCCGCGCCAGGGCGCTGAGCAGGATCAGGACCAGCGAGGCGCCCAGGGCGATCGTGACCTGTGTGGCCGTTGGAAACCCTCTGAACCAGCGCAGAAACGGCGCCTCGAGGCGGACGATCAGCCACAGGAGCAGGATGCCAACCAGCCAGCCCGCGGCCACGTCGCTGGGAAAATGCACCCCGATGTAGAGGCGGGAGAGGCCGATCAGCGCCATCAAGAGGATGGCGAGGACCCAGGCCCAGTTGCGCCGCAGGCTGCGGGCGAGCTGCCCCCAGAAGATGACCGCGTTTTGAGCGTGCCCGGACGGGATGCCGAACGAGGCCTCGCTGCTCAGTGGCTGCACGTTTGGGTCGATCCAGTAGGGGCGCGGGCCGTGCAGCGCCAGCTTCAAGGCTGAATAGACGCCCCCGCTGAGCATCAGACTGATCCCCAGCCTCAACCCAACGGCCGGGTTGAAGCACCAGAAGACCGCCGGAGCGACGAGTAGGTAGAACTCCTCGTTGCCCAGGAAAGTGAAGAACTGCATTGGGCCAGCCAGCCAGCCGCCGAGCGCTTGCAGCCACAAAATTAGCAGGATTCCGAAGGTCAGGATCGCTTCCATGGGGTTGCCTCTCTTTGCTATTCGCGGGGGTAACCGAATTGCTGCTCCGACAGCGCGTTGGAAAGCAGGGCATTTACGAGCCGGGCATGTGAGCCGGTCTTTCCCCCGATTATAGAGAAAAACCCCGATTTGGGACAGGGTCACGCGCGGGCGTTTTGATTATCGAGGTAGCAGAGGCGTATGCACGCGCCCCGAGCAGAGGTTGCGCAGGTTGAACATCTTAGCCGCTTTTGGTGAAGCACGCTTTTCGCTGGCTTTATGAGGGTGATCTCATATGGCGAAGCATTGGAAAAGCAGACATCTCCAACCTGCAAGACATGTCCAAACATGGCAGTTGGCTCAATATGGTCGAGATTGAATTAAGCGTTTTGGGTAGAACTATGAAAAATAGGGTAGCACTACAATAAGTGGCTCACTCGCTAGATGATTAGATCATAGTCCTCCTATACAGGAGGAAACCATGCGACCAGCAGTGAAGCTGTGCACGTTAACCCCAGAAGAAGAAACCGAAGTCCGCAAACTGGCAGCCTTACGGAAGTCTGCCCACTGATTGATGCAACGGGCAAAAGTCATCGTGGCAATGTTGGATGATCCGTCATTTGCTGGAGATGATCATGACTGCCTTTCCTGCCGAACGCTGGCTGATCTTCGAAGACCACTTGTCGATCCACATCAGCAAGCAGACCAAACTGGCTTTGGCGGCTTGGCTCGAAATGCAAGTCCAACTCATCCCCAAATATGCCTGCTGGCTGAACCTGATCGAGCCGTGGTGGAAGCAGTTGCGCTCCCTGGCTTTGAAAGGAAGACGCTTTGATAACCTGGATCAGCTCACGCACGCCTTGAACGATCTTGACTACTGGAACAAGCATTGTCATCCTTATACCTGGAAGAAACGGCCGCAAGAGCAGTTCCGAATCCTTGGCGGCCTCGGTGTTCAACTTCAGTCAAATAGTATCGCTACTTAGCGAGAGAACTACTACATCAGCGGCGAAATAGAGCTTATCATTTTTTCGTTAACAATTTTTGTGAAAAACCTTCATTCCTTGACGAATGGGTGATTGTCAAGTAAGATTCATACATCAAGGCAGACGGTTCATCCGTCTGTACAATCAATTAACTCTTTGACCGGGACGAGTAGCCGGAAGCG
>JADYYC010000448.1 GCA_020853835.1 Anaerolineales bacterium | reverse complement strand
GATTTTGGCGACTCCCCCGACCCGCTGGCGGAGTACCTGGCGAAGAGGTGGACGACCTCGCTGGGGAACGACATCGTGGTGGACATGACCTCCCAACAGCCCTTTGCGCCTTACGCGGCGCGTTACGGCAACTCGCCCATCACCGAGAAGCTGCAAAACCTCACCTCCCAGTTCCCGACGGTGCGCAGCGTGTCGGTGCTTACAAGCACCTTGAGCGGCGTGAGCCCGGTCGAGCTGGTGTTCACCGCCCCCCAGTCCTGGGCCGAAACCCGCCTGGACAATCTCACCCAGGGCACCGCGGATGTCAAGTTCGACGAGGCCGAAGACATCCCCGGGCCGATCTCGCTCGCGGTGTCTGCCGAGGACTTTCAGACGAAGGCGCGCGTGGTCGTGTTTGGCGACTCGGACTTCGCGGTGGACGGTTATTTCGTGTACTACGCCAACGGAGACCTGATCGTGAATTCGATCGACTGGGCTGCCGGGCAAGAAGACCTGATCAGCCTGACCCCGAAGGACACCACCACCCGCATCATGCTCCCCCCGCAGAGCGCGATGATGAACCTGCTCTTGCTGGGGACGGTCGTTATCGTCCCCGGGTTGGCGCTGGTCGGCGGGATCTGGATGTTTATCCAGCGCCGGCGGAGGGCTTGACGGCATGATCCGGCGTTCGACACTTATCGTCGTCCTGATTTTGGCGGTCCTGGTCGCGCTGGCATTCTACCTGCAAAGGGAGAAGCCGGAAGAGGCCGCCCAGACCACCCCGACCGTGGGCCAGGAACTCCTGTTCACCTTCACCTCGCAGGTGGAGGGGATGCGGGTGGAGCACACCGGCAGCGGCATCGTCGAAATCGTGCGCGACCCTGAGGGGAAATGGGTCATGAAAATCCCGCCCGCCAAGGAAACGGACAGCGGCGCGGTGGATTCAGCGATCAGCCAGTTGCTTTCCACCACGATCCTCTCGTCCCTGCCCGAGGGGCCCGACCTGGAATCCGCCGGGCTGGCCGCGCCCGCCTACCGGGCGCTGCTCTGGCTCGACGATGGCAGCCAGGAGCTCGTGAGCGTGGGTAAAGAGACCCCCACCGGCAGCGGGTACTATGTGCTGGTAAGTAATCGGGGGATGTTCGTCGTCAATAAATACAGCCTGGACCCGCTCCTCAAGCTGGCGGACGCTCCGCCGTTTGGGGCGACGGCCATCCCGCAGCCTGAAACCGGGCTGCCCACGCCGCCCGGATGAGAGCATCCGCCAGGTTGAAAGCGGTTCTTTGCAATTTGGGTATTGATTTTGGTGAAAAAAAAGTGTATTCTGTAATTGGTGTGATCTCTTCAATGGTAAGGTGAAGGCAGCTTATGATTAATGAAGAATTGTTAAAAGGGATCGAAGAATCGGATGAGAACACCGCCATTGCCCGCCTGATTGAGCTGGGCCGCCAAAAATCCTATGTGACAATCGACGACATCCTGAACTTGTTCCCCGACGCGGAACAGGACGTGGATCAGCTTGAGGAGGCGTTTGCCGCGCTGCTCAATGCTGGCATCCCCTATGTAGAAGAACCCGTGCCCGGCGGACCCACCGACGAAGAGCTTGCCGAAGAGGATGATCTTGGCGAAGACCAGGCGCGCGGGTTGGTCGTCGAGGACAACTACCTGGCGAATATCGACACAGACGACACGATCGGTCTGTATTTGAAAGAGGTCGGGCGGGTGCCGCTGCTCACCGCCGAAGAGGAAGTCGAGCTGGCTCAGCGCATCGAGCGCGGCCGGCTGGCGCGCGAGGAGCTGGCGCGGGGCAACGTGAGCACGCGCCGCCGGCAGGAGCTTCAGCTCCTCATCGAAGACGGCTGGGCGGCGCGCGAGCACCTGATCACGGCCAACTCGCGCCTGGTGATCTCGGTTGCCAAGAAGTACATGGGCCGCGGCGTGCCTTTCCTGGATCTGATCCAGGAAGGCAACATCGGCTTGATCCGGGCGGCCAAGAAGTTCGATTACCGCCGCGGGCACAAGTTCAGCACCTACGCCACCTGGTGGATCCGCCAGGCCGTCACGCGCGCCATCGCCGACCAGGGCCGCACCATCCGCGTCCCCGTGCACATGGGCGACCAGATCAACAAGCTGCTGCGGGTGCAGCACCAGCTTACCCAGCGGCTCGGGCGCGACCCGGCGGTGGAGGAGCTTGCCGAGGCCCTGGACGTCACCCCGCAGAAGGTCGAGAATATGATCCAGGTGGCGCGCCGTCCGCTCTCGCTCGAGACGCCGACGGACGACGAGGAAGATTCCGTGCTGGGCGATTTCATCCAGGACGAAGAGGTCGCCGCGCCGGACGAGACCGCCACCTACAACCTGCTGCGCGAGCACCTGGACACGGTGTTGAACGGGCTGCCGCCGCGCGAGGTGCGCATCCTGCAATTGCGCTACGGGCTGCTCGACGGGCAGGCTTACACGCTGGAGGAAGTCGGGCGCAAGATGGGCGTCACGCGCGAGCGCGTGCGCCAGATCGAGGCGCAGGCGCTCAGCCGCCTGCGGCACCCCGCCATCCGGCGCAAGCTGCGCGAATACCTCGGATAACCCGCTTTATCGAAGATCGAAAACTGCCGTTCAACGAGCGGCAGTTTTTTAACGCAGTTCGTGAAAGCAAAGACCGTCATTGCGAAGCCCGCACTTTGGGCTGAAGCAATCTTCTCGCTGGCTCATCCTGGGGACTGCTTCGGGCATAAATCGCCCTCGCAGCGACGTGAGGCTCTTAACCCGAATTCACGTTTTTTTATTCCAGGGCTCCGCTCAATGGCGCGCCAGGCCGGCCAGCGCTGCGACGCAATACGCCGCCCACAAACAGACAAACGGGATCAACGGCAGCATGTAGCGCTGCCAGGGGAGCGGGATGAGGGCGAAAAAGGAGGCTGCCAGCGCCAGTGTGGCTGCCAGCAGGATGACCAGCGCCCGGCGTTTTTCCGCAGAGGCGCGGCGCAGGTTCAGGAGCGCCATCAGGACCCCCGACAGCGACAAGACGAACAGCAAACCGCCCGCGACCAGGCCGCGCAGCAGGCCGTGGAGCGGGTTGCGCGCATACAGGCCCTCAGCCGCCTGCGTATTGGCCGAATAATTGGACGCCTCGGCGAAGGCGGGCGGGCTGAAATACAGGTTGGCGAGCATAGCCGCCAGCCTGCGCTCGGGCGAATCGAACGAGATTTCCGGGGAGAGGCGCTTGAAATCTGCGACCTGCCGCCCGGTGACCTCCTGGCGGGCGTTCCAGGCCGCCTGCGCGGCGGCGAGCGGATGTTTCCATAGGAACGGGTTCAACATGAACGTCACCGCAGCCAGCGCCAGCAGGTACTGGCCCCAGTTGAGCATCACCTTAACGGCTTTCGGGCGGCGAACCGCCTCCGGTTGGGGCAGGGCGACCGCCAGCAGCCCCACTGGGATCAGGCCGGCCATGGTTTGCTTGGAATTGACCGCCATGGCGACCCCCAATCCCGCCAGCCAGGGGTAGCGCCAGCCTTGCAGGAAGCTCCAGACGGCCAGCAGCGCCCCAAAGCTGAGCGCCG
>JADYYC010000447.1 GCA_020853835.1 Anaerolineales bacterium | reverse complement strand
TGCGGTGCAAGATTTCAGCCATTTGCAGGGTGGAGGCTGTGTCCGAACCATGAGCTCCGGCGTTTCCCACCACCGCGCCGCCGATTGTGCCCGGGATCCCAGCCGCCCACTCCAGGCCCCCATAACCTTTTATCGCAGCCTGGCGCGCTACCAGCCCCAGGTTGGCGCCCGATTCGGCCCAAACACTCGGACGCTCGCCGGCTTCTTCGAAATAAACCTGGCGCGCCCGATTGATCAAGACCAGGCCGTGCAACCCGGCGTCGCTGACGAGCACGTTCGACCCGCCGCCCAGGATCCAGTATGGAATATCCTCCTGCCAGCACAACTCAACCGCATCGACCAGTTCATTGACTGACTGGACTTCCAAGAGAGCGTCCGCTGGACCTCCGATGCGCGCCGCAGTATAGCGTGCGACAGGCGTCGCAAACTGAAGCCGGGAGCCAAAGCGCTCACCAAACTCGGGCAGCACGCGTTCCGAAAGGTCCAAAGCGATCATCCTCAACGATCTTTCAAGGTCTGGATCAGGCGCAAGATGGTATCGCGGCTCAATGGATGCGCCCTTCGCTCGCGGTCGCCATTTAACAGGTTCTGTGATGGCGAAGACGAGACTGATCCTCCAGTCTGCCTCGATTTGGGTTGAACCAGGATGTCCTGAGCGAGGTAATTCTCCATTTCAAACCTGCGCTTTTCTTCAGCCATCTCTTCACTCCTCTGGACTAACAGACTGTGACTGGTCTGTAACAAGCCCGTCGTCCGGTAACTCAGCCAACAGCGCCGCGCTGATGGAATCTGCGTCTCCTGCTGAAAGCACGATCACGACATCGCCGGGGCGGGCTTCCCGTAACAAGAAGCGGACAACGGCGGGGAATTCGGGGATGTAATGCACCACATCACCCCGATATGAATTGGATTTTTTAAACGCGGACACAACCTTCGCGCCTGAGAAGCCATCTGCAGGAGGCTGTTCGCGGGCGGGATAGATCTCCGTAACCACGATGTGATCGGCGTTGGCGAAAGCCTGGCTGAATTCATCCAGCAGAGCGCGCGTTCGCGAATAGGTGTGGGGCTGCCAGACTGCCCAGATACGCCGGTCTGGAAAGCGCATCCGCGCCGCAGAGAGCGTGGCTCGTATCTCCGTGGGGTGGTGTGCGTAGTCATCGAAAATCATGACGCCCTGTCTGGCGCCGCGCAGATCAAACCGGCGGGCAGCTCCTAGAAAAGATTCACAGGCGCGTGCTGCGGCGCCAACCGACAGTCCCAGCGTGTCGACGACGGCAAGGGCCGCCAGGGCATTTGACACGTTGTGCATGCCGGGGATCTGCAGGCTGAGATTGTCGATGATCCTGACACCCCCGCTCGCGATCCCAAAACGAAACCCGCCTTGTGCGTTCAAGACCGGTTCCAGCGCATAATAGTCCGCGCCGGCATCTAGCAGGCTGTAAGAACGGCATTTGATGTCCTGCGCCTGCGCCCAGGAGTACAACTCTCGTGCGCCGGCATCATCGATGCCAACGATCAGCGTCCCTCCAGCCCGGATCTGACCCGCAAAGGCTTGAAAAGCGCGCATAAAATCAGCCGGTGTAGGGTAACAATCCGGGTGGTCGTGTTCGATATTGGTCACAACCGCGACCCAGGGGTGCAGCCCAAGAAACATGCGGTCGTACTCATCCGCTTCGATGACAAAATAAGCCCCGCTTCCGGCCCTGGCGTTGCTTCCCAGGTTGACGGACCAGCTGCCGATGACATAGGATGGGTCCTCACCCAGGGAGCTCAAGATCCAGGCGATCAGGGCGGTCGTGGTGGTTTTCCCGTGCGTCCCGGCGATGGCAATCGGGCGCTGGTCTGCCGTCAGCTCGTTCAGAAAATCCCTGCGCTTCAACACCGGGATGCCGGCGCGCAAAGCCGCCTGGACCTCGACGTGATCGTCCTGAACCGCCGAGGAGCGTATCACGAGGTCAGCCCCAAGGATATTTTGCGGGTTATGCCCGATCATGACAGTCACGCCTCGCTCCTGCAGGCGGCGGGTCGCAGCAGACTCCCGATTGTCGGAGCCGCTGACCAACTCCCCGCGTTCCTGAAGCACTGTCGCAATCGCAGATAAGCCACTTCCGCCCACTCCTATAAAGTGAATATGCCGTCCCATACACGTCACAGAAAATAAATCAACGCAAAAATAAAAGACAGGACCAGAACGATAAAGATGATCGTCGGCGAATCCAGCCACATGGGGGGCAAAATGTTCATGACCGAATTGGTCAATTCGGCCAGTTCGTTTGGCACGGGCCGGATGAAGCGCTCCAAATTGGGGTAATTCGCCTGGCTTGCAAACGACCAGAGCGTTCCGATCACGAAATATCCGCTGATCATCCCGATAAAGAAACCCAGAATGTGTTCCGATATCCTGGCGCGTTTCTCGCTCGCTTTTTGGAAGCGCGGCAAGGTGGGCGATAGATAACCAAAAAAGACCAGAAAGGCGATCACAATCATACGGAACCAATATTGCGCCTGTGGGTTTGAAAGCAGATTGTTTCTCAACCCCACCAGATCTTCAGCCAGTGTGATGAAAGCCAGCGCCAGTATGACGCTGATGATGACCAGAGTCTCCTTAGCCCAGCCCCGAACCGTGCCGATGAAGCCAAAGAAGATCAGAAAAATGAAAAAGAACGCCACCAATGCGATCATGGTCGCTCACCTTTCCGGCTTTCCTGTCCAACAAGGCCGGTAATCAACTCTGCAATCGATCTGGCAGCGCCAGGCTTCGCCAGGCTGCGCATCGCCCTGCCCATCCTCGCTCGACGTTCTGGATCGTTGATCAGCTCGTGCACCAGACCGACCAGGCGGTCTGGAAGATCCTGGTCCGTCACCACCAGCGCAGCCCCGCGATCGGCAAGGAAATCTGCGTTGACCTTCTGATAATCCCACGCATAGGGATATGGCGCCAGAATAGCCGGAAGCCCGTAGAGGGGAAACTCCCCCAATACCGAAGCCCCGGCGCGCGCCAGCACAACATCGGCAGCCGAAAGCGCTGCGCTCATATCTTCATGCAGATAGGCATAAATATGGTATCTGCGAACGCACTCGGGGGTCACGCCGTAACTGGACAGTGAATTGCGATGGTTTTCCACCTCTTCCCAATCCAGTCTGCCGGTCAGGTGGATGATCTGCATGGTATCAAGCAGCTCTGGCAGAGCCGTCATTAGCGCCCGGTTGAGCGAGCGGGCTCCGCTGCTGCCGCCAACCACTAACAGCGTGGGGAGGGTTGAATCCAGGCCAAGGCGCCGGGCAGCTTCGGCTTTATCCCAGGTAGTTAATTCGGCCCGCACCGGATACCCCGTAACGGTGATGTCTTTTGTCTTCGAGAAATACGAACGCGACTGTTCCGCCGTCACGGCAATTCGGCTGGCAAAACGGGAGAGGAATTTCAAAGCCAGCCCAGGCACGATATCGGGAACATACAACACTGAGGGGACGCGCCTGCCAGCTAACGCCATCGGGACCGCCACATACCCACCTGTAAACAGCATCACATCCGGCTTAAAGCGCTTCAGGATCTCGCCTGCCTGCCGGTAACCTCGCCCAAGCTGAACCAGGTTGCCCGGCAGACGGCGTAACCCGACGCCGTGTACGCCGGCTGCAGAGATTGCTTCAAATGGGATGCCCGCACGACTTACCAACTCTGACTCCATGCCTCCTTCGACACCGACCCACAACGCTGAAAGCGATGTTTCTCTTGCGCCGGGCCGGTTCGCCGGACCAAGCTCATTTTCTAACGCCCGTAGGACGGCGAGCGCTGGATTGACTCCGCCGCCGGTCCCACCTGCGCAAATCAACAACCGCATCGAATGGCTTTCCTTGTTCTTCGTTCTTTCGCGCCGACACGCGTGAAACGCTCAACACGATCCCGACGGCAGCCAGGCTTGCCACCAAATTCGATCCTCCCGAGCTGATGAATGGGAGTGGGTTACCTGTGAACGGCAGAAGGCTGACTAAAACAGACATGTTAATGAAAGCTTCCAGGCTGATCCAGGTGCACAATCCGGCAGCCAACAGCGCGCCCATCTCGTCAGGCGCGCGCCGGGCGATGACATAGCCGCGCCACAGAAGCAGCCCGTACAGGCAGACCAATACGGTTGCTCCGACCACCCCGGTTTCCTCGCCGACAACCGCAAAGATGCTGTCGGTCTGCGGCACGGGCAGGCCGGTCACTTTTGTGGTAGCCTTGCCGATCCCAACCCCAAACCAACCGCCGTTGACAAACGCTTCGAGCGAACGCGTGACATGATATGACCCTTCAGTCGGGTCTTTCAATCCCATCATATAGTCGCTGACACGTTTGCTGCCAGTGGGATGAAATTGAACCACGAACCATCCCATAATAAGAGCTAACACCAGCAACGCTCCAATTTGCTTCAACTCGCCGCCAGCCAGGAAGAACATCAACCCGCCCAGCGCCATGATCGTCACAACGGCGCTCAAATCGGGCTGGATCATAATCAGTCCGCCCAATACCCCCAGAATAGCTGCAAGGGGGAAAAGTCCGAACGTCACGTCGCCCAATTGATCCCGCCGGGCATTGAGCCAGATTGAAAGATAGATCACGGTCACCAATTTCGCCAGCTCCGATGGCTGGATCGAACCGCGGTACAGCGTGCGCGTAGCGCCGTTGAAAACTTCGTTTGCGATCAAGACCGCGATCAGCAGCACAACCGTCACCGTGATCACCGGAACTGCCAGCTTGCCCAGAATGTGATAGTCAACAAACATCAGAGCAACCATCGCTACCAGACCGATCACCAGCCATATCAATTGGCGCATAAAAATCGCATCCGGATCGCCGTAGTAATAAGCCGAGTAGTCATAGCTCGCAGAATACACCATTAAGAGACCAAAGATGATCAAGATGATCGTGAGAAGTAACAATGGGACATCAAACTTGAATTGGATGGCGCGATTCTTGACAGCCGAACCAGCTTTCGAAGTAGGGCTGTTATCGTGCTGCGGCAAGGCAGCGCTCATCCCATCTACAATAGATTGGTATGTGCGCTTGCGCTGGGCACGCCGGGTCGATTTTATGTCAGTTCTTTCACCCAATGAGCGAAACATTCTCCACGCTCCTCGAAGTCTTTAAACTCGTCAAAACTGGTCCCTCCCGGCGAGAGCAAAACGACATCGCCGGGCTCGACAATTTCAGCAGCTTGAGCGACGGCTTCATGCAGGCTCTTGGCTTGAGAGACGGTCAACGCCTCCGAACCCGATAGCTGCAGCGCGCTCAAAATCTTATCGGCTGCTTCGCCAAACAAGATCAAATGATCAACGCGTTCCTTGACAAGGTCGGCGAAGTCGCCCCAGGGCAGTTGTTTGTCTCGACCGCCAGCCAGGACCACCAACGGTTCATCGAACGATCGAATCGCTGCCATCACCCTTTCCGGGGAGGTCGCGATCGAGTCATCGTACCAGTCCGCGCCTTTCCAGCGGCGCACGAGCTCCAGTCGGTGGGGGGCGCCCACAAAATTCTGTATGCCAGCCCTCATCGCTTCAACCGGCAGCCCGGCGGCAGCCGCAATACAGCAAGCAGCCATCACATTGAGCAAGTTGTGCTCTCCCCGCAGCGAGATAGCATCCCTGGCAACTACCGAGACATCGGACAAACCTTCTCCGGCCTTCGATGCAGGATGCGTACCACCAAACCCCGG
>JADYYC010000446.1 GCA_020853835.1 Anaerolineales bacterium | reverse complement strand
GCCTCGACCGCTTCTTCCCATTCGTAGTTGTAGACCCGGTGCGAAGTCTCTGCGCGCACCAACGGCGCCTCTTCTTCTCGTAATTGTTGGAAAGACCGGATTGCCGTCCCTAATCCCTCCGCATTACGGTGGTAGTGGACGTAGTCGTGCATGATTTGTTTCACCCTGCGCTTGAGCTCGATCGGCCGGATGCTTTTCGGGGCCGGGGTCATCAGGTGCTCCAACCGCGCGGTTTCTTGAGCCACCTCGCCAGGATCGATGGTTCTTCTGCCCGTCTCCAGCGCATACTGGGCAGCGTGGATCCCGGCCCTTCGCCCAAAGACCTGCGTCTCCGCCAGGGCGTTCCCGCTGGTGCGGTTTGCGCCATGGATGTTTCCGCTCACTTCGCCCGCGGCATACAAACCGGGGAAGGTCGTCTGCGCCAGCTCGTTGATCCGCACGCCGCCCAGCGTGTAATGCGTGACGGGCATGACTTCAATCGGCTCTTTCTCGATATCGATCCCCAGATCGCGCAACTGGTCGTAGGGGAGCGAGTCCAGCCGGGTCAGAATAGAGCGGATCTCCTCGCTGGACCGGGGCGACTTGCGCAGGTCGATGTAAACGCCGCCGTGCGGGGTGCCGCGGCCTTCTTCGATCTCGCGGAACATCAACTTCATCATCACATCGCGGACGGGAAGAGCCTTGGTGGGGGGCAAGAAGGGCTCGCCCAGGCCGTTCAGCATCTCCCCGGCGCAATACTTCTTCGTCAGCAAGCCTTCATACTGGACGAGCGTGCCTTCGACCTCGGTTGGATAGCACAGGCCGGCCGGGTAAAAGAGCATCATCTCCAGATCGATCAGGTCGGCGCCGACCTGGTATGCCAGATAGACGCCCTCGCCCGTCAGCCCCGGCTCAGTATCTGTCCAGCGCCACAACTCCTGGTATCCGCCCGTGGCGAGGATGACGGCCGGCGCCTGGACGGAGATCGACTTGCCGCTGCGCATGTCCAGCCCAACCAGCCCGGCGATATGCTCTCCGTCTGTGAGCAAGCGCGTGACGACGACGTCTTCTATCAGGGTTACGGAGGGCTTCTTGAGCATCTCCCGGCGCAATCCGGCTGCCATGGCGTACCCGTTGCCCATGATCACCAGGTTTCGTTCGTAGGAATGACCCGGATGGACGACCTGCAGGAATTTCCCGTTTTCTTTGGTGCGGAACTTGACGCCATAGCGGTGCATATCCATGGCGCGCTCGGTCGCTTCCTGGGTCAAGGCATAGATCAGGTTTTCATCCCCAAGATAACGACCTTCGAAGCAGGTATCTTCAAAGGCGATTTCGGGGTTATCCCGGTCGTCTTCCATCGCAAAAGCCGCCTGGTAAGAAGGGCAGGCCATCGGCGTTGCCCCGCTTCGGGCAGCCTGGCCTTTGGTGATCACGATGACTCGTGCGCCTTCATCGGCAGCCGCGATCGCGGCGCGCATCCCCGCGCCGCCAGCCCCAACGATAATGACATCGGTTTCTAAAGTCTCGTTTTGCAACATATTCACTCCAGTTAAAAATCTCCTTTAGCTGTACCCTGGGGGGGTTGCCGGTCCTGACGCCAGGGGTTATAAAATTGAAACGATAACGTTAGAAGGGAAATTCACGACGCGGGTACCCCGCTATCGATTTTCTTGACCGCATGAAATCCCAACGCCTCGCTGATCTCGGCGGTCATATCCCGGACGGGATAGATCCAATCCAGATGATTTTTCGATTTGATCCGTCCCACCAACCCGACAACGCTCATTGCCGCGACCGGCAGGCCAAGCCGGTCTCTGATACAGCCCGCGACAGCCCAAATTCCAGGGGTGGATTCTTCGTCGTCAAAGGCATAGCCGTCAATTGCGATTTCGGCCAGTTTTTCTTTCAGTATTTTCTTGGAGGTTATGGTATTGGGGGAAAAACCTTCGAGCTGGTCTTGCGGGTATAAACGGTCAATTTCGTTTTCCGGAAGGTACGCCAGCATGACCTTTCCAGACCCGGTGGCATGAGCGGCGTGCATCGTTCCGACCGGGTTGACAATCTGCTGCACGCCTTCGCCGATCACTTTATGGATGAAGACGATCTGGTTTTTTCGCAGCACGGTCAGGCTGGCCGTTTCACCGGTCAGGCGCGCCAGGCGGCTCATATATGGTTCTGTCAGTTGGATCAGATCGATCTGATCGTAATAGCTGTTGGCAAGCCGGCTGATCCGTGGGCCCAGGTGGTACGTCAAAGTTTTCTCGTCGCGGGTGAGATAACCTTTTTGAACCATGGTCATGATGATGTTGTGCAGACTGCTGACGGGGACGCGGAGATCGTGGTGCAAATCCGTCAGACCCGCTCCGCCCGGATGGTCGGCCAGGTAATCGAGGATATCCAAGGATCTTGCGGCGGATTTTACGTGGTTTCGGTGATTGGCGCCCATGATGTCAAATGGGTTTGGGTCGTTTTTCATGTATGTGAAACGATTTCGCCATTATGAAACAGTGTAACAAAAATTACCCTCCCGGGTAAAGTGATTAATGTCATATAAAGATTATTACATTTGTCCGGTGGTGTCCAGCATATTTAATCGACGGAACGTGTTTATGCTCTTTGTGTCTATCGCCTCACGGCGGTGGATACACCTTTCAGCCATATCTTAGCGGGCTGCGCCGGTTTCTGAGAACTGGGGCTGCGCTGCCAGGCTTTTGTTGAGCGCATAGGTGAGGGCGAGCGACAGGATGGCCAGAATAACAAACATGATGAAGCCCGTCGCATAACCGGATAACCCTGCATGGCTCACCACCTCTCCCAGGAGCGGCGGCATGATAAAGCCGCCAAACGCGCCCAGCCCGCCAATCCAGCCGGAGGCGCCGCCCACCGCGTTTGGGATGAACTGGGGTACCAGTTTGAACACGGCTGCGTTGGAAATGCCCATGCCGATCCCCAACAGCAGCGCCCCGATGATGCTCAGTATATAGGCGGAAGAAAGGATCATGATTATCGCGCCAACCAGCAGGACCCCCAAAGCCAGCGACAGCGTGCGAATCCCTCCAACCCGGTCCGCGATCGAGCCGCCCAGCACGCGGATCGAGGACGACGTCAGAGAAAACATAGCCGTCAACAAGCCGGCCGTGATAACCGTGCTCGAGTAGTAAGACTTCCAGTACGTGGGGAACCAGGCCGTCAGCGCGATAAAACCGCCAAAGGTGGTGAAGTAGATCAACACCAGCAGCCAGGTCTTGCCATTGCGTCCCGCGGCAGCCAGGGTTTGCAGCGCGTTGCCTTTCGGAAAGACCTCTTGACCAACCTGTTGCGCCATCAGGCGCGCCTGATCGATAGATGCGCCCCGGCTTCGATACTGAAAGTAGGGCGCATTCAGTCCAAAGACATGATAGAGCAAGGTTCCGATGAGAAGGAAAATGAACCAGCCTAGATAGGCGCCGGACAGACCCAGCCCGCTCATGGCGAAAGGCAGGATCAACGAGAAGAGACCCGGCGCCAGATTTCCTACCCCGGCATAGATCCCCAGGGCGGTTCCCTGCCGCTTTTGAGGGAACCAGTAGGATACTTGCCCGATCCCGACGGAGAAGGTCGCTATCCCGCAGCCGCATAGGACACCCAGCAGGAGGATGAGCGGAACCATCGAAGCGTTGAGCCGGTCGGGATAAAGGAAGTGGGTGACGCCAAGCAGCCCCGCCATGCCCGCCACCGACAACCAGAGCAGCACGAGGAAGGGCTTCCGCCCGCCGATCATATCCACCCAGGCGCCAAACGGGATGCGCAGCAAAGAGCCAGAGAGCGAAGGTATCGCGACCAGCAACCCCACGATAGCCGGAGATAATTGCAGCGCCTCATTGAACTTGCTCGCCGTGGTGCCAAACAACGCAACGGCTGCAAAACCGGTAAAGAAACCCAGCGTCGCTCCAAAAAGACCTCTTTCGGGGGTGCCTTTGTACTCCATCGTGTCTCCTCCGCAATTCTCTTGGGTAAGCCTCTTCCTGGCGAGCTGAAACTGCTAAGGGCGCGGGCTTTGCCGGGCCGTCCGGCGGTACCAGATGACGATTTGCCAGGGCCGAAACAGGTAGCCCAATGGATAAGTGAGGATATGGATCAGGCGGCTGAAGGGGATGACTGCCAGCAAGATGAAAGCGTTAAGAATATGCAGTTGGATCACCCAGGGGAGCGGCGCGACAATAGCCGGCTGCGGCTGCAAGATCAGGATCGATTCCAAGTAGGGGGTGAACACGCTCGTGAACCAGAACGACCCAAAGCGGTAGGTCGAAGCTGTGATGACGCCGGTGATCACCGAAACCAGCAGCAGGATCAACACCACCAAATCCATCGGAGTGGTGACGGCCTGGATGCGTTTGCTGCTCATCCGGCGCCACAGCAGGATCAGCAGCCCTCCCAGGCACCAGATCCCCAAAGCCAGCGCGGTCAGTTCCAACGCATACAGGCGCAGCGGGACCGCGTTCCACAAGACAAGGCTCTTTGGCAGCAGCAGCGCCAACAGGTGCCCCAGGAGGATGATGGCAATTCCCCAGTGAAAAGAGATGGATCCCCAGTAAAGCTGCCGGCGCTCCAGCAGTTGCGATGAGAGGCTGGAGACCGAAAAAGGCTGGGTGATGCTGCGGTAAATTGTCACCGTGATGAAGATCACGATCGAAACGTAGGGAAACACCAGAAACAACAACAGGTTCAGATTCATCAACAACCTCCTGGGGAGCGCCCTGGATTACATTTGACCAAAGAGCCTTGCGATTATTTCCACAGCGTCAGCGCTCTTCACTCCAGAATGACACCCTTGTGTCTCTGCGAGCCGCCGTTCTTTGGCGGCGTGGCAGTCTCCCGGTGTCATCAGGAGCGCAATTAGAGCGGGAGTTTATGCGCCGATTTCCCCGGCGAGTTTATCCGCCAGAGCCAGGTACTTCTCGTGGACGCCTTCGCCGGTCTCCTCGTGCTCGACGTGTTCAAACCCTTCCCAGACCTGGTCGTGCTTATCTTGCGGAATAAGCTGATCGGCCATGGGGAAAAGGACATTATCTTCCTTTTCGATGTGCTGGCGGAGCAGGGCGGCGTATCCGAGGGCGTTTTGGATGACCTCCTTTGCGGCGCCCGTATCGCCGGATTGCAGCCGTTCGGCCGCGGCTCGCAGGCCGTTGGTGAAGCGTCTGCCCTGGTCGTGCTCGTGGAGCATAACCCCGATCGGGCTTCCCTGGACGGGCATGCCATGTTCTTCTAACGTCTTGAACAAAACGTTTTCCTCTTTTTTGTGGTGACAGCCATCGGTAAAGCCTTTAATGAAATCGGTAGCCTCGATAAACAACCCTGGCCGAACATACTCACCCGCTTCCAGTCGCTTGGACGCCTGTTCCAATACCTCGACCACGCGCTCGATCACGCGATGCTCAGCCATTAATGTCTCTGTTGCTTTCATAACCTGTTCTCCTATAAGATGATTTGTCGACAACCCGTTTAACCGGGGTCAAACGAGTCATCCTTCCAATTGTACATCCTTAACTGCCAGACTGGCCGCCTCTAACAGATCCAGATAGGGGTTCTCCGGTTGGGTCTTTCCGAGAGTCTCGTGCATGCGCTTTAGCGCGGGGACAAGCACTTCCATAACTTCTGGCAGCGGCGGGTCGACAACCTCGAGGTAACGCATCACACATATCAGGTGGTCGGGCAGCTCCCCGTCCAGGTCGATCTGGCGGGCGTGCAGTTCGCGGTTCATCAGAGACATGAAGCGGCCGCGCTCGTAATTCTCGCCCCAAACCTGGAACCCAATATAAGGGGCGACGGCCGGGTTCAGGTCGAAAGTATGCGTGTACTGCTCTTCCCACTGGCTGAGCGTAAGCGTTTTGACGCTCGCGATAAACCGGTCCAGCGGCTGGATGCCAGGCGCGGCCGGCAATAACAGCCGGCGCTGCTCCAGGTTCGGCAGCCGGTCTGGATTGGGGTAGCGGAACGCCTCGGCCAGGGTCTCGAACATGCCCATCATGCGCCTCGTTTTGGAGCCTGGAGATAGCCCAGCCCGGTCTCGCCCTTGTGCATCAAGGGATCGCGCCAGGATTCCACAGCCACCTCACGGTGATACGGCGGAATTACAAACCGCTCTTTCAGCCCCGGCAGGGTGGTCAGGCGGTAGATCGCCTCGGCTTCTTCGGTTGAAGTCCCCACCTCGGCCAGGATGTTCAGGGTAGCCTGATCCACTTCGCCCTGCACCGATTTCCGGCGCATGTACAGCCGGACGCCCAGCATCTTGCGCAGGGATTTTCGCACCAGGTCTTCATTGCCGGCCGAAAACAGATTTGCCAGGTACTGCACTGGCAGGCGGGCCGCATCCAGGCGCTGTAACAGCTCGAAATCATATCCTTCGGGCGCGAGGTCCAGCCGCACCAGGTCGTTTTCGATCACGCTCACCACCGGCGAGAGCGGCGGGATGTAGAACATCATCGCCATGGTGCGATATTCCGGATGGAGCGGAAGGGCCAGCCCCCATTCCTTGACAAACTTATACACGGGGGATTTCTGAGCGGCTTCGATCCAGTCTGGACCGATCCCGCTTGCCCTGGCTGCTTCGATGATTTGGGGATCGAACGGGTCGAGGATGACGGCGCGCTGGGCCGCGACCAGGTCGTGATCGGCGGCCATGGCTGCCCCAGGGATCTGGTCAGCGTCGTACAGCAGCACCCCCATATAGCGGATGCGCCCCACACATGAGTGGGCGCAGGCGGGCGCCTGGCCGGTTTCCATGCGCGGAAAACACAAGATGCATTTCTCGGACTTCCCGGTTGACCAGTTGTAGAACACTTTCTTGTAGGGGCAGGCCGCCACGCACATGCGCCAGGCGCGGCATTTGTTCTCGTTGACCAGCACGATCCCATCCTCGGCGCGCTTGTAGATCGCGCCCGAAGGACAGGCCGCCACGCAGGCCGGGTTGAGGCAGTGGTTGCATATGCGCGGCAGATAGTTGAAAACCACGCGATCCAGTTCGTCGAGCTGAGCCCGAATCTCCTGCGGAACGCTCTGCATGGCGGGGTCGTTGCGCGCATAGATGTTCGAACCGCTCAGGTCGTCGTCCCAATTCGGCCCGCTCTGGATCTCGAGCGGTTCACCCGTGATCATTGAAATCGGGATGGCGGTCGGCTGATCTTCGCCCGCGGGCGCGCTGAAAAGGTCAGAATATCGAAAAGTGAAAGGCTCGTAGTAGTCCTCAAGGCTTGGCAGGGCGGGGTTGAAGAACAGGTTGAACAGGCCCTTCGCTTTTGAGTGCAGCCGCAGGTTCAGCGACCCGTTGTTCTTTTCCCAGCCGCCTTTGAAGTGCTGCTGGTTCTCCCACT
>JADYYC010000445.1 GCA_020853835.1 Anaerolineales bacterium | reverse complement strand
CTGCCCCCTCGGGCGCGAAAGGCGGAAACCCGGATCAGAAAATACCCACCGAGCCGCTTCCTCTCGATCAAATTCCTGAAAGCGTACGCCTTCGGGCGCAGATTGCGGCGGGGAGCTTGAGCGCCGGAGAAAAAGCGCCCATCGATGAACCAGCTAAAACCGAGAGAGCCGCCGTTCCCGCGGCTGATCCGAACGTTCTCGCCCAGGTCGAAGCCTTCCAACAGCAGAACCGGGCCCACTTACAATCGCAGATCGCCCCGCTGCGCGCCAGGATGTTGGATTACTTTGCTGCCAGCCGGTACACGGTTCAATACGCCTCCGAGACCGCGCCGGTGATCTTCCTGACCGGTCTGACGAGGGCGGATCTCGACCTGCTGTCGCGTCAGCCGGAAGTGGACGCCATCTACGACGCTTCTCAGCCGGGCGGCCCATTGCTCGATATCGCCCGCCCTACCCAGAACGGCAATTTGTTAGAATTGTGGGGCGGATATACCGGCTCCGGCGTCAACGTCGGCATCGTCGAGGGCGAGAGGGCGTCCAACGTCAATCCATATCTGAATATTGTGTCAACTCGCGATACGGGGCGCACGATCATGGGCCACCCCACCGGCGTGGCGGGGATAATTGGAAGTTATCATTCAACCATACGCGGCATTGCCCCGTGGGTTAACCTTTACAGCGCCAACGGCGACGATTACGCGACGATCGCGGCCGTGGAGGCGGCCATGGACTGGGCTTCCGCCCGGGTGCCGATTTTCAATAACAGCTTTTGGGCTGCCGATTGCGGCCTTTCGAGTACGCTGCAGACCATCGACCGCCACATGGATTATATAGTGCGTTATAACTATGATCTTGCCGTGGTCGCCTCGGGGAACTTCAACGTCTTGTCCTGCGATAACGTAAACCCTGGCTCGTATGTGTCTTCCCCAGGCAAGGGTTACAACGCCCTCACGGTGGGAAATTATGAGGACAAAAACACGCTGAGTTGGTCTGATGACACGATGCGGGCTTCCAGCTCATACAACAAAAGTGGGCGTTACAAGCCCGAGGTCGCGGCGAGCGGCAGCGATATCAACAGCACCACTACCGCCTTCCCCTGGACGGGAAACATCGGCTCGGGGACGAGCTTTTCAGCCCCGATGGTGACTGGACTGGCCGCAAATTTGGTGCAGGCTGACGCCAATCTGAGCAACAGGCCTGAAGCGCTGTCCGCGATCATCATGGCGACCGCGCTGCACAATATTGAAGGGGCAACCAGATTAAGCAGCGTGGATGGAACCGGCGGGATCGTCGCCTCGGCCGCCATGGCAACCGTCGAACGTGGAAATTTTGATGACGTATCGATTAGCAGCAGCACCACATTCCCGCTCGAATACACCCAGTATGCCTACGCGGGCGAGACGGTTCGTTTTGTGATCCGCTGGTTGTCCAATCCCGACTCGGGTTACACTACAGACGATCTGCCGGCTGACCTGGATTTGTACGCCTACCGCGCAGACGGGACGACTTTGCTGGCTTCGTCAATAAGTGGAGTTAATAATTATGAAATCGTCGAGTTTGTCGCCCCGGCGTCGGAGACCTACAAGTTTCGCGTCAGTCTTTTTGGCAGTTACACCGGTTCATCATCCTGGCTGGGTGTGGGCTGGTGGCGCGGCGTCTATAGAATATCGCCTGACGTTGGTTATGGCGATCCCAAAGCCTCCCCGATGGGCACCCAACTGGCGGTGAAGCCGAACGACTGGAGCCCTACAATCTACTGGCGCGCTCTAGGCATCCGGTCCGATAATAGCGATCATGACCTGTGGATGTACAGCAACTCGTTTGCCGGCGACCCCGCTTTGCGCTCACAGCTTGCCTACTCGGCATCTGCTGCAGCGGTTGATTACATCGTTGTTGACGGCAATCACTGGCCCTCGGCCAACCTGGAACATTATCGGGTAGATTATTGGTCCGGGACGGGGGGATACAAGCTGAGCCGCTCGAACCTGGGCGTCCTGATCCCCGGGCCGGGCTGGTATGGGCCTTTTAGCATGGGCAGCGCCGAGGTGGTCAAGGTTTTTGATGTCTGGTTCTTGCCGATGAGAAGCAAGCGGATCCAAATTGTCCCCACGGGAGCCAACGCGGCAGATCTCGGCGTCGCCTTGTTCCGTTCAATGCCAGCCGACAGCGCTACCTGGTCGCAAGGACGTTTTGCTGCCCAAACGACGGGTGATGCTTCGACTTCTGCTTCCCAGATTGAAGAAGTCAAGTACCTTTTCCCTGGCGGCACAGCCGATTTTTTAGGTTTGGTGGTCTACAGCAAAACTTCGAACCCGGCCCAATTCTACATCTACGTATCTGACCTCGGCGTTTTTATACCGCTGGTGGGACGTTAGACGCATATTCATCAATACGCATCTCTTGGTCTCAGCCGTATCGCCGGATGACTTCGAGATACGGCTGAGCCAATTTAATCCATGCTCGAAGGAGATGGCGCGCTCACCAGCGCCGCCTTGCCGGAACTATATGAGGGGCATTTATCGTCTATAGGATGACAAGAAGGCGATATAACCAGCCCCAAAACACAACATGCGGGCGCGAGTCGGAGGTGCGTGATGTTTCGTTTGAGCTTTGCCAAATTGGCCGGTATGGGCAGCGCGTTTGTGCTGCTCTTATGCGCCTGTTCCCCAGGCATCGATCTGGAAACCGATTTTCCTCTTTCCAGGCAAGTCAATCCGACTGAGCCGGGCCCTTCCGAGACTGGCAACCCGTCCAGAAACCCTCCGGCGCCGGGCAGCCTGCCCTTCAAGGTGATCGATTCTGGCGCCCCCACAGACGGAGGCGCCGCCCCGTTTGCGCTCGCCATGCGCAGCGATCAGGGGCAAGATGCGACCCTGCGTTCGCTGCCGGAGGATGCGCGGCATGAGTTAGAGATGGCGCTCGCTGCAGATCAGGCTTCGTTGTACCTGATCCTCTATGCGGGCGAGATGCCCAGCAGCGGTTTCAGCGTCCAGATCCGGTCGATTGCTTTGGAACAGGAGGGTGGAAAAAAAGTACTGCTGGTGCGCTATTACGTCCAGCCGCCCGATCCACAGTCGGGCGCGGCGACGGTGTTATCTTACCCGTACCTGATCGTCAGCCTGAGCAGCGATCTTGCGCCGGGTTTGGTGCGCTTCGAACAGGTCAGCAGATAAAAAACTGAGCTACCAGCCGCCAGTCTTCTGGCGGTTGTAGATCGCGTCCTTCAAGATGGCGATCATGTCCTCAAAGCGCTGCTGGTTGGCTGAATCGATGTTTTTTGATTGAGAATCGAGCTGTTTGAGCAGATGAATGACCCAGGTCAGCCAGGTGATTGGATTTGGGTCATAATCGTATAGCTCCTGTGCCACCTTTTCTATCGCGGCCCGCAATTCATAATCCTTGACCATTTGGCATACTCCTGAGCCGGTTGAATTCGAGATCGGATACCCCAAATAGTATATCACTATGAGAAGGATGGGCTG
>JADYYC010000444.1 GCA_020853835.1 Anaerolineales bacterium | reverse complement strand
GGAAGTGAAATGAACAGCACGCCATCTTTGACCTCGATTTGGTCGGCGCCCACCTTGCTCAGGTCAAAACCGGCGATCACGTTTCCGTGGGCGACGAGGATCAATTTATCGCCGAACAGGCGCGCGACGATATTTTCCTGGTTTTTCTCAGCGGTAATCACTTTTTCTACGGTGAACTGGATCGTTTCAAGGCGCGCCAGTGCGCGAATATCTCGAATGATGGTCAGCGGCGAGGGCAGGATGGTTGGAGTCGGGTTCAACACAGATGAGACTTGCGTGGCCAGTTCTCCTGTCATGGATTGGACGGGGGAGACCGTTTTCTGGAGCATATCGTACAGCGCCCAGGCAAAAAACAACATCATGACCATCATGATTGACAGAATGACAACGACCAAAAACCAACCTTTCTTCTCGTCCATAACTTCGATTATACTATCCCCACCCCACAACAAGATCGAGCATTTGACGTAATGTCGGTTGGCGTTCTTACCTTACATCTTCACCTCTTTGGCTGCGATTCGCTGAAAGAAAAGCGCAGCAGGTTGAAGCCTTTGCTGGCTCGACTTCACAAAGAGTTCAATATCTCGGTTGCAGAGGTGGATTTTCTCGATTCATGGGAAAACGCGTTGGTTGCCTGCGCAGTCGTGAGCAACGATGGGCGACATAACCAGCGCTTTCTTCAGCAAGTGGTGCGCTGGATCGAGAAAAACTGGCCCGATGTCGAGGTGGTCGATGAGCGGGTTGAAATCGTCTAAACAATAGTTTACCAGGAGGCATGACATGGATCTAGGGTTAAAAGGATTACGGGCGCTCGTAACTGGCGGCAGCACGGGATTGGGCTTTGCGACTGCGCTGGAACTGGCCCGTGAAGGCGCTATAGTCGTTATCAACAGTCGTGATCCTGAAAAACTCACCCAGGCGGTCGAGAAAATCAGGAGAGAAACCGGGAAGGAAGCCCATCTCGTAGCAGGAGATTTGAAGATCGCGGAAGAGCCAGGCCGGGTGGTTGATGAAGCATGTGGAATACTCGGAGGTCTCGATCTATTATTTACGAATACAGGTGGGCCTCCACAGGGAAAATTCGAGGCCTTCGACGATGACCTGTGGCTGGACGCTGTGCAACTCACCTTCATGAGCCATGTACGCCTGATTCGAGCGGCGCTGCCATATCTCCGAAAATCCTCTGCTCCGAGCGTGCTCACCGTGACGTCGTTATCAGTCAAGCAGCCTATATCTGACCTGATACTTTCCAATAGTATTCGCTCCGCAACCATTGGTTTGACAAAGAGCCTGGCGCTTGAGATGGGTAACGAAGACATCCGGTTTAACTCGGTTCTGCCCGGATGGATAGAGACTGAACGGGTTCTGACTTTAATGGAAAAACGTGCAAAAGCGAATAACGCGACGGTTGAAGCAGAAGTGCATAAGCAGGCCGCTAACAGCGCTCTCGGACGGATGGGACGTCCCGATGAGTTCGGACGCGTGGCGACCTTCTTGCTCTCGCCGGCCGCTTCCTATCTGACCGGGCTGATGCTGTCTGCCGATGGTGGAATGTACCGAGGCATCTACTAACCCATTTGAACTTATTGGCTTGGTTTGCAGACCAGCCGGCGCGCAACGATCCCGCCGTTGTACACATCGATCAGAAAATAGGCTTCCTGGATGTTTGGTTCTGGGACGATGGTTATCTTCTTGTTTGAACCTGTTTCTTCTTCGTTACGAACCACTTCCGGATGAGGTACTACTTTAATGTACCAATACTCCGTTGAGATTTTAATGGGTTTGTTCTCAGGGAGCATTGGTCCCGGACAGTTCATGCGCTGGATGGCGGAAAAGTCTGCCACCACATCTTTACCGTACACGATGCGCGCTTCGTGGATTTCCCAGTAATCACGGTTTTGTGAAAGCGTATTAGGTTTCAAGGCGGCCCAGGCAATTTCCAGGGCTTCTTGTTGCCGAAGACTTCTACCACCTTGAATGCAGGCTGCCATCAGAATTGGAGACAAGAAAGTGAGGAGAATTAAGAAGTAGGTCCTTTTCATACAATTCAAGAGTCGGTGATGAGATAGAGTTGTGTGCTGTTTATTATACTCAATGATGAGGCGTATTCAACGATAGGGCGCCGCAACCACAAAGTGGCAGGGCTCCGCGTCACCTATGCGTGGGTGCGGCTTTCGTGTCAGATTTTGATTTGGATAAGAAGATATCGGGAACTTCTCAGCGGTTGAGCCCGTACTCACTTATCAAGCGTTCGAGCACTTCCTGGTCGGCGTTTTCGATGTGGATTAATTGCATGCCAGTTCTATAAAGATCGGGGTCTTCGTCCGGAGAACACCAGATCGCTCGCGCCTCGATCTCAAGCTGTTGTTGGTCGCCATATGATTCGGGAAGGTCTATTCGCAGCAGAAAATTGGTGTTCACTTTCAGGGGCATGTTGCCAACAATCAGCGCCCCGTCGGTCGTCATATCGACCAGGTAACCAATAAGGCGCTCATTTGTCCGGTCGATCACGCGTGAAAAGAAGGTTAATATCCTGCGATCTTGTTTGCGACGTTCATCCATGCCTGATGTTCCCCTCGAAGGTTCATAATCAGCGCTTAACAATATTATAACGATATGCTGTCAGGTTTCAAGTGTTTCATGAGTACCGCGATACCAATTCAACCCTTTAAATAAATCGGGTTGCTGAAAATCCAACCCCTTTTTCGACCTTTAAAAACGCGATACGCTTCGACGCGATACGCGCCGGCCTCTTTGACCAGATGCGTGCATAGTTTTTGTTTGTGCCATGTGTTGACGACCTTGCCATTGCAGATCAGACGGCATTCTGCTTCGTGGGGCAGTCGAATTTGAATAGTTACCCCCAGCCTGGTCGAGATTGTATCTCCCATCGTTGCTGTGCGCCCATAACCATGGGCGCTGAAGCTGAAACCTTTTGTCGACGCAGGGAGGTCATAGGCGACAAAAGCCCGCCCATGCCTCATCGCCTGGTAAATCTGTTCACGGTCGTGCGGCAGATCGCCTGTTAAGGCTTCCTCCAACAACAGGTGTGTGTTGACGCCCTGAAAATGGAACTCATAGGGAAAAATTGTTCTTTTCAATGGGCCGATTTGTTTTTTCAACGCATGTGCGTCAGAACCGCCAACCGCGACAAGGCAGCGGCCAGCGCTCAGTTGTTCGTCCCATTTACGGAGCGTTTCCGCAGGCGGGCCGATTGCAATCCTCTGTGGGTTGAAGGCATAGTAAAGTGCGTGAACAAGCGTTTGTGTACGTTCTTTAAATTCCGAGAAGGCGTTCCAGATCTCGATACCTGTAAGTCCATGAACCTGCCAGTTTTCCCAATCGAGCGCTTCTTCATGTATCGCCGGGGCAGCCACGTCGTCTGGATGGGCGGCAAATGCAAGACCGCCGCGGCTTTCGACCGCTTCGATCAGCCCTTTCAGGTTGCCGGCGCGATAGGCCAGTTCGGCCCCTGCTCCAAAAACCAACAGGTGGTTTTTTTGTGGCGCGAGGGTGCGGTCGTGGATCTCTTCGCCAACCAGCAAGAGTATCCGCTTATTTCCGTCGTCGTAATAACCCTCGGGCCCCTTAACATAGAGGTTGTGATCTGTCACAATCACAGCGTCCAGCCCGGCTTTCATACCAGCCCGGGCAATTTCGGTATGCGAACCTGTCCCATCCGAATAGTACGTATGCATATGCAAGTTCAACACGATTTCGTGCATAACGACCCGAAATTTATTCTTCTGGTTTGATTTGACGATTCATGACACGAAAGGTATAATCCACCTGCTTAAAAAAGCCCGGTGTGTCGCCGGCATTTGGCTAGATGTAATGAAAACCGCCTCAATGTATAGATACCTTGGGGCGAATGAATAGTTCTGGAGGCAAGTGTGCAGGTTTATATCGATATCGCATTGATTATAACGTCAATCGCCCTCATCGCCAGCGTCATCCTGCAAAGCAAGGGCGCGGGTTTGGGCGGTTTAACCGGTGGCGATTCCGGCGGGATATTCACCGCGCGGCGCGGAATTGAAAAAGTATTGTTTCGGATTACAATCGGACTGAGCGTGCTGTTCTTCCTGCTCGCCATTACTGCAACGCTGATCCAGGTGTAAGCTTTTTCCTTTGGCTGGCAGAAAAGAAAACCTCCCAAAACGCTATTGAAAAAACTGCGCTGGCAAGTTCTTGTTGTTTTCCTGGCGCTGATAGGCATAGGGGTTTTGCTACTCGGACAGGAGAAACCTCTGCTGCCGGGCTTCGAAGGACAGAATCAACCGGTTGCAGGCGGTTCATACTCCGAAGCGCTTGTTGGCTATATTTCACGGCTCAATCCGCTGCTGGATTTCTATAATCAAGTAGACTTTGATGTAGACAGCCTCATCTTCAGCGGCCTGATCCGCTTTGATGACCGGGGTTTGCCGCAAGGCGACCTTGCAGAAGCCTGGGGGATTTCCCAGGACGGAAAGAGATACAGCTTCTCGATCCGCCAGGATGCGGTCTGGCACGATGGTCAACCGGTCACCAGCGATGACGTCGTGTTCACCATTGGCCTGCTGCGAGACGAAGGCATGCCGACCCCGGCGGATATCCGAGAGTTCTGGAAGCAAGTGGATGTGGTGGCCCTGGACGAAAAGACGCTCCAGTTCTCGCTCCCCGAGCCATTCTCGCCCTTTCTGGACTATTTGAATATCGGGATCCTTCCCAAGCATCTGTTAGAAGGATTAACGCCGCAGGAAATCATTGCTTCAAATTTCAATTTGCAGCCAGTTGGCAGCGGGCCGTTTCGATTCAAATCCCTGGAAATCGAGAATGAAAAGATCAATGGGATCGATCTGGAAAGGTTCGATGGCTACTACCTAAACAAACCCTATCTCGAACAGATCAAATTCCGCTACTACCCCGATGAGCAGGCCGCGTTCGACGCTTACAGCCGGGGAGATGTTCAGGGGATCAGCAACATCTCGACCACCATGCTGCCCAATGTGCTCCAAAACGAAAACACACAGCTTTTCACCAGCCGGTTGCCGCGCCTGGCTTTGATCTACCTGAACCTGGATGATTCTAAACTGCCCTTTTTTAAAGAACCAGAAATTCGCCGGGCGTTGATGCAGGGGCTCAACCGCAACTGGATCATTAACCACCTGCTCGGGGGCCAGGCGATCCTTGCAAACGGGCCCATCTTCCCCGAAAACTGGGCGTATTACAACACCACAGGTGCCGTCGATTTTGATCCGGGACACGCGTTAGAGGCATTGAAAGAGGCGGGCTATACTATTCCTGCGGAGGGGGGAAAAGCCCGCCAGAAAGACGGTGTCTCGCTGAAATTTGAGCTGGTGCACCCGGATTCAGAGCTTTACACGGCGATTGCGGAGCGCATCCAACAGGATTGGGCGCGCCTGGGCGTTGTTGTGACGCTCAAGGCTGTACCCTACGAAGAACTGATCCAGAATTACCTGGAAAAGCGCACCTATCAAGCGGCCCTGGTCGAGCTCGACTTAAGCCGTTCCCCCGATCCAGACCCATACCCCTTTTGGCACCAGGCGCAGATTACCTCCGGACAAAACTATGCCCAATGGGATGATCGCCAGGTCAGTGAATACCTGGAGCAGGCGCGCGTGGTAGACGATTATAGCGAGCGCTCCAGGCGTTACCGTAATTTCCAGGTGCGTTTTGCAGGGGAGCTGCCGGCTTTACCGTTGTTTTATCCCACCTTTTCATACGCAGTGGACAAAGGGATTAACGGCGTCAGCATGGGGCCGCTGTTTGATCCAAGCGACCGGTTCAGAAACATCCTTTCCTGGTATACGAAAACTGCGCCTCTGGCGCAGATCCTCGCCACAGCCACGCCAGCCCCCTAGACGATCCTTGCGAGGATTTCCACCGCGCCAGCGCTCTTCACTCCAGAACGACATCATTTTGTCTCTGCGAGCCGTCGTTCTGTGACGGCGTGGCAGTCTCCCGGTATCATTAGGAGACCACCTGGCTGAGCGTTATTGTTCACGCGAATAAATAAACCGATAAATCATAAAGTTCTCGTAGATGCGCCGGATATAGCTGCGCGTTTCGGCGAAGGGAATCACCTCCATAAACAGATCCGGGTCGTTCTCGGCAAGCTGTACCCAGGACATTGCATTTCCGGGACCCCCGTTATAAGCCGCGAGCGCCGCGTATAGGTCGCCATCGAAATTCTTGCGCTGCCGGTTCAGGTAATCGATCCCTAACCTGAGGCTCACCAGAGGCCGGTACAGGTCTTCGTCGGAATAACTTTCAGGCCAGCCGAGGTTGGAGGCGATTTCCTCTCCGGTGCGGGGGATGATTTGCATCAACCCGCGCGCGCCCGCCGACGAACGCACAAACCCCTCAAAGAGGCTTTCCTGCCGGATCAGCGAGAAGAGCAGCAGAGGGTGGAAGCCATATTCTTGCGAGAGCGGGATGATCAGGTCGCTAAAGAAAGTGCCAAACCGGATGTGGTTAAAGTATGCCGGCGCGCTCAACGAGGTCGTGTCATTCAAACCGGCCAGGTCTAGCACCTGGCGGGCTGCCATGATCGCAGAACGATAAGCTCCTGCCTGGAGAAACACGTCGATAAGGCGAAAAGTCTTTACCGGATCCGCGGCGGCGTATTGGCGGAGAACTTCGAACTCGCCGCGCGCCTCATCGAACAACCCCAACTCCCATAATTCCAACCCGCGCCGCAGGTGCGGATCATCGACCAAGTCCCCTGGGCTGGAGAGATCGACATCGGTTGGGATGTCGAACGTTGTGCGCATCCACTCTTCAGCCTTCACTTTTTCCGCTTGAAGATCGAAGGCCAGGTCGTAACTTCGAGGGGGGTCAAAGACACCGCGATCGTGCAGATGATCGCGCGCCCGCTCGCTGTAAT
>JADYYC010000443.1 GCA_020853835.1 Anaerolineales bacterium | reverse complement strand
GGTTGCAGGTTGAATTTACCCGCGATCCCAAACAGGGTATCGCCGGGTTGGACCGTATAGGTGGAAACGACTTCGCGCGGCCGGGAAGGGACGTCGGTATGGAGGTGGGCCTTGCGCGAGACCCCCGAAAGAGCTTGCAGCGGCTCGAGGAGCGGCGGCAGCACATCCGGCAGCCGGTAAAGCGTCGGCGTCGGCTCGCTGGCGGCCCGCGCGCCCTGGTCGGTCAGATCCGGCCCCGCCAGCAGATAGAACTCGCGCAATCCCCAGGCGAGGAAAAGGATCAGCGAAACCAGCAGGAGGTGCGTGCCTGTGCGGAAGATCGTATCGGCCAGGCCCAGGCGTGATACGGTCTTCCAAAACGCAGTCAAACCCCGGCGCGAGGCTGGCTGCGCCGCAGGGTCGGGTTCAGCGGTGGGCTGGCGCAGGGGATCGGGCGCCTGCCCGTCGGCGGGTTCGTTCACAGTTAAGATGATAACATTTACGCCGGGTAACCGTCAACTTAACAACCGGTTAAGTCACGGGACCGCCAGGCTGGCCGCGGCTGCCTGGGCAGCGGAGATGGGGTCGGACTGGCCCTTTATAACGGCGATTGCAGCCTGTCCGAGCGGCGCCTGAAGGCTGGAACGCACGTCTGTGGACGGCAGCAGGTGGGCGGAACCGGCGATTTCCGCCAAAACCGGCTGGAGAGACGCGTCAGACCACCCCGCCAGCGCGCTAGGACGGGTGGGCAGGTAACCCGCAGCCTGCGACCAGGCCGCCAAGAACTGGCTTTCCGTCAGATATTCGGCCAGGTCCACCGCCAGGCGGCGCTTCGGTTCATCCCGCCCGACGAGCGCCCAAACCCAGCCCGTAGCCAGCGTATACGGTTTTCCATCGAACGTTGGCGGGGGTGTCACGGCCAGGCCTTCCGACCGGTTGTGAAGATAGCTGGAAGCCCAGGTTGAGATCTGACCCGATTCGGTTTGTTTGAAGGCTTCCCAGACCTGTGCGTCGGTCTGCAACTGGGTCAACACGGCCTCCGACATCGAACCAGCCTGGACGGCGCTCTGATAGAAGGTGAGCACTTCGGTCAGGTCTACCGAATTCAACGTCGGCCGCCCTTGCTGATCCTGGATAATCCCGCCGCTGGACATATATTGCAGGAGCGTGAAATAAGCCTGCTCTGAGGCCGCCGGGAAAAGCAGGGGCTTTCCAGCCTCGATGACCGAAGACCAGCTCTTGAGTGTCTGGGTGATTTGATCCGTCTGGTAGACCTGAACCAGCGCATCTCCCATAAACGGAAGGCCGTAAATATCGTCCTGGATGTAAGCCAGCTCGAGCGCATAGGGGTACCAGTCCGGGTCGCTGAGGGAGGCGGTCAGGCTGTCGAATGGCAGCAAGAGCCCTTTGAGCGTAGCGGCTTCGAGCAGGTCGCGCGGCAGCGCGATTAAATCGGGCAGGGCAGCCGGGGCGGCCGCGTTGGAGGTGACCAGCGAGTCGAGCAGGCCGCCGGGGCCGGTCTCGGCCTTCAGGCGCGTTTCGATGATGACATTGGGGTTGCGGGTTTGAAATTCCTCGAGCCTGGAGCGCAGCAGGTTAGCCGCGGCGTCGTCCTCGCTGGCAGCCAGGAAGGGTGGCAACCAGACGCGCAAATTCAGCGGCCCCTCCGAGGTGGGAGTGGGCGCCTCCGGCGTGATGAGCGCAGCCTGGGACGGGGCAGGGGTGGAGGTCGGGGCCGGCCCCGGCGTGATGGGCGCAACCGGAGGGCTGCTGCAAGCCGAGAGCAAGAACAGAGCCGCCAGTAGACTGCGGGCCAGCGAACCGGGTTTCATCAAGCGAGATCCAAAGGCTGGCGCAGCACGGCGAGCAGCAGGAGCAAGGCGTTCTGCAGATCCGCCGCGTCTATCATTTCGGAAGGAGAATGTACGTAGCGCGCCGGGATCGATACCCCCCCAACCGGAACCCCCGAGCGGGCAAGCTGGATGGCGTGCGCATCGGTGGACCCTTTCTCGAGGATTTCGAGCTGGTAGGGCAGGTTGTTTTGCCGGGCGGCGCTCACCAGCCAGCTCACGAGGCGCGGGTCGGCGATCGTAAGCTGGTCGCGCACCTTGATCGCCGGGCCGCGCCCCAGCTCGACCGCCATCTTAATGCCTTTCGGGGTGCCGCCGCTGGCGGTGAGGTCGACCACCAGGCCCAGGTCCGGCTCGATCTGGTAGGCGGCGACCGCGGCGCCGCGCGAACCGATCTCCTCCTGGGCGCTGAACACAAAATACAATTCGTGCGGCGAATGAACATCCTGCAGGGTCAACTGTCTCAGCAATTCGACCAGCAGGGCGACCCCGGCCCGGTCATCGAGCGCCTTCGCAACCAGGCGGCCGCGGACTTCAACCAGCGCGCGGTCAAAGACCGCCAAATCGCCCACGCCCACCGGGCATTCAGCCCGGCTTGAAGCGCCCAGGTCGATAAACATCTGCTCAAAAACCGGAAGCCGGCCTGGATCGAGGTCATGCTCGAACCCGATCACGCCCAGCGCGCCGTTCAGAAACCGCACTCGCGCCCCGCGGACGCTCGCACGGGAGATCCCGCCCAGCGGCGAAAAGCGCGCAAAACCATGCTGGTCAATGTGGGTGACGATCAAGCCAATCTCATCCATATGAGCGGCGAGCATGATGCGCAGGCCGTCTTCGGCGCGCCGCCCTTTGCGCGCGATCAAATTGCCCAGGTTGTCGATCCAGACCTCGTCCACAAACGGCTGGATTTCCTCTTTTATGAGCGCTCTAACCCCCGTTTCATACCCAGGGGGGCCTGGGGTTTCAGCGAGCTTTTTCAGCAGTGATTTCATAAACAGGGTAACCTCGTTTTTTCTCCAATGGTTTTGTTACTTCCACTGGCGGGGGATCAGCGCTCGTGCGCCAACAGCTCGGGCGTCAGGCGCAGCAGCGCCTGATAGACGAGCGCCAGGGTGCTTTTCCAGTCGGCGAGGCGGGCGATCATGAGCGCGGTGTGGGGGTAGCGCCCCGGCACGGATACCGAAACGCTGGGGACGCCGGCGCGTATTTTGTGGATTGCCCCTGCGTCCGTCCCGCCGCTGCCCGGCTGGCGCAGCTGGTAAGGAATGCCGAGCTCGTCGCCGGTGGAGATCAGGTGGCGGATCAGGCGCGGGTCGGATATGGTCGCGCGGTCGGTGACGTAGATCGCCGCGCCGCCTCCCAAGCGGGTGTTGTAATGCAGGTTTTCGACGTCGATCGGCCTGAAGCCATCGGTGTCGTAAACGGGCAGGTCGTGTGCAGGGGTGCAATCCAGCACAAAGGCCAGTTGCGGGTCGAGCGCATAGGCCGCAACGCGCGCGCCTCTGAGGCCGACCTCTTCCTGAACGGTGAACGCCGCCAGGAGGTCGATATTGGGAGGGGCGTTTCGAACGAGCTCGATCAGGCTGGCCACGCCCACCCGGTCATCCAGCGCCCGCGCGCAGAGCGAGCTGCCCAGGCGGGCAAACCCCGCGCCGAAGATGGCCCAATCGCCCGGTTTGATCTTCTTGCGGTTCTCGGGACCCACATCGATGCGCAGGTCGTCCACCGCAACAGGCCGGCGGCGCTCTTCGCGAGAGGCGAGGTGGACCGGCTTGACCCCGATCACGCCCGGCAAACGGTCGCGCCCGACCCAGACCGGTTTTCCGGCCAGGTAGCGGGACCCCACGCCTCCCACCGTGGCAAAGCGGAAGATGCCCTCCCCTTCGTCGTGCGTGATCATCATCCCAACTTCATCCATGTGGGCTGCGACCATGACGCGCAGGCGCTGCGGAGCGCTCCCCTGGCGCACTGCCAGCACATTCCCGAGGGCGTCTACCCTGACCGTATCGGCGAGGGGGCGGACTTGCTCCAGCACGATCTTGCGCACCTCGCCTTCGTTTCCCGATACTCCGCTTGCGCAGCACAACCGCTCC
>JADYYC010000442.1 GCA_020853835.1 Anaerolineales bacterium | reverse complement strand
GTCGATCTCGAGCAGCAGGTAGCTGGCGTGGTATTTCTGCGCCGCGGCGCAGGCGGCCTGCAGATCCCCGTCGGGGATCGAGATGGCGGGCCGGCCCGAGGCGGCGAAATAACCGGGGGCGTTGTTCGCCATGACCACCTCCCCCGCCCCGGCGCCCTGCTGGAGCAGGTAGCTTTCCACGCCCTGGTAGCGCAAATACGACCTGTCCCATCTCTCATTATCCGGCCCGGCGGAAAAAACGCGCTTGTAGGCGAGGAAAAGGCTGAAGCAGGCAGCCATCACGAGCAACCCCGCCCCGAAAACGCGGCGCGCCTGATCCGCCCGCCAGCCGCGCAGCCCCGATCCAAGCTCGATCAGGCGCTCCAGCCCGGCCGGCGCGACGGCCCAGAAGAAGGGCTGGAGCGCCGCGCCCGAGTGAAAAAAACCGCCCCGCACGCCCTGAAACGGAAAAGGGACGGTCATCATCACAAAGGTGAGCGCCCAGGCCAGCCCGGCCAGTTGGGTGCGCTGATCAGCCCGCAGCGCCCACATCCCGATCAGGATCAACGGCAGCAAGAAGACCTCCCCCTGCACAGCCAGCGCGCTGAGCAAATTCTGCCCGGCAGCCCACAACCGGGTGCGCAGGATTTCGCCAAGCCCCGCCCCCAGCCAGCGCGCGGGGGTGAGCTGGCTGGCGGGGAAGGAAAACAGCTCGTCATAATCGAGAATCCAGAGCGCCCGCCCACCCCCCGGCGAGAGCAGCGCCCCGAACTCCGTCAGGTTGCGCGCAAACCAGGGCAGCATCACGAGCAAGTAGCCGGCCGCGCCGGCCAGCCAGTACGCCCAAACCCGCGCCGGCCTCCCCGGGCGCGCCTGCGCCCGCCAGTGCAGCCAGCCGGCGGCCAGGGCGGTCAATAGCCAGATCAGGCCGTCCGCCCGCGCCAGGTGCATCAACCCGGCGATCAGCCCCAGCCCAGCGAAACGAAGCGGGGCGCGCGGGTTATCTTCACCGCGGGCGCCGTCCGGCGCGGGGAGAAGCAGGAAGAACAGCGCCCCCAGCAGCATGTAGAGCGCAAAGGTATCCGTGGTCGCCATATATGGCAGGTAAAAGCCCGACAGGGCGGCCAGCAAGCCGGAGAGGAGCGCCAGGCTTTTGCGGCGCGCTAACCGCCACGCCAGCGCGGCGGTGAGGGGCGGGATCAAGGCCGCGGTCAGGATGAAAAGCAGGCGCGCCGCGGCAAAGTCGGGGCGGCCCAGCAGCGCCATCCCGCCCGCCGCGAGCAGCGAAGCCAGCGGCATCCAGTACGCGTGCGAGGGATGGGGCAGCCTGGCCGGGTCGTCCAGGTAATTCCAGAGCGCCAGCTCGCTAAAGCCGTGCCCCTCCGCCAGGCGCACCCCGCCGGCGTAGTAATAGTCCGCATCCATGTAGCCGGGGGAGCGCTGGAAGAGGGCGATCAAAACCGCCACGACGAACCCCCCAAACCCGAGCAGGAGGTAGAGGCGCGCGCTCACTGGACCAGCCTGTAGAGGACGTAGGTATCGCCGAAGGAGGCCTGGAATTCAAGCCCCGCCAGGAGCTGCTCCAGCGCCAGCCAGTCGTCGCCCTGATAGTGCGGGGCGTGCGCTTTTTGAAATTCCGCGCCCAGCTTGTAATACAGAACATGAGTGAAGCCCTGATCTGCCCACCGGCGTAGGATCGCCCCCGGCCGACCGTCGAGGCCCGGCGTGTGCCTTTCGACCAGCCAGCGGTCAAGCACCTCGTCCGGCGCGCAGAGCGGCTGGCAGTACAGGCTGCGCGGCTCCCACAGCATCAAGACCCGCGACCCTGCGGGCAGCGAGCGCAGCGCCCCCATGGCTGGCTCGAACCAGCCCAGGTTGCGCGACAGGTAAGATTCTTCGGTCTCGAGCCCCAGAACCTGGCGAGCCGGGCTTTGATCGAGCGTGTACAGCCCCAACTCCACCGCGGTGAAGCCAGCAACAAGCAGCGCCAGCGCCCCGGCGATCACGCCCAGGCGCACGCCGCCCGATTTGATCCTGGAGAGCCCGGCGTACCCGGCGGCGGCCAGGAACGCATAGGCTGGGAAGACCGAAAGGTAGAGCCTGGACTGCAACAGGTAGATCGAAAACCGCCCAAGCGCCATCCAGACCAGAAACGCGGCCAGGAGGATGACGAGCGCGGTCGAAACCGCGCCCCTCTCGGCGCGGGGGCGGGAGCTCCACCCCAGGAGAGCCGCCAGGCTGAGGCCCAGCATGAGCGGCCCGATCGAGGCGCTGTAACCGGGCCCGCCTTCCGCGCCCCAGAGCGCGGATCGCAGCGGCAGGAAGAACACGTCCAGCCAGTTGCCCCAGGCTTCGCCCCCGTGGTAAAAGGCGATGCGTTCGGGGGTCATCGCGCCGGCAGGGAACAGCAGGGGGTAAATAGGGCTGCCCGTCGCCAGGAAGTTTTTTGCCAGCCAGGGTGAAAAGACCAGCAGCGCCGGCAGTCCGAACCATGCCAGCGACCTTAAATACCCTTGCAGGCCGGATCGCCCCCGGATCAGAACCAGCGCCGC
>JADYYC010000441.1 GCA_020853835.1 Anaerolineales bacterium | reverse complement strand
TGCAATGGGTGCAGATGAACGAGGCGCCGCCCTGCGCAAACCGGCTGGCAAAGGAGAAACCGCGCCTGTTGATCCTGGCGCCCTGGCTGGTGGTCGGGGGGGCGGAGAAGTTCAACCTGGAAGTGATGCGCCAACTGCTCGGGCGCGGCTGGCAGGTCAGCGTTGCCACGACCGCGGCTTCGAACAACCCCTGGCAGCACGAATTTGAGCGGCTAACGCCGGACGTGTTCCCGATGGCGAACTTCATGGAATGGAGCGACTACCCGCGTTTTCTGAGCTATCTGATCGAATCCCGCCAGTTTGACGCGGTGCTGCTCTCGGGCAGCCTGGAGGGCTACCGGATGCTGCCCTTCCTGAGACAGCGCTTCCCAGGCGTGGCGCTTTTGGACTTCAACCATTTTGTTACCCCTGACTGGATGGATGGCGGGTTCCCGCGTCTTTCTGTGACGTTCCACCAGGCGCTGGACCTGCAACTGGTCAACAGCCAGCAGCTCAAAGACTGGATGGTGGGCGAGGGGGCTCAGGCGGAGCGGGTGCAGGTCTGCACGACCAACGTGGACACCCGGCGCTGGCGCCCCGATCCCGAGCTGCGCCAGCGGCTGCGACAGGAGTTGGGGGTCTCCGAGGCGCAGGCGGTGATCCTGTATATCGGGCGGATCGAGAAGCAGAAGCAGCCGGGGGTGTTTGCCCACACCATGCAGCGGCTGGCGGCGCAGGGGCTGGATTACCTGGCGCTGGTGATCGGCGACGGCGCGCTCAAGGGCTGGCTGGAAGAATTTGTCGGCCAGAACGGGCTGGAGGAGCGGGTGCGCTTTATGGGGGCGCTGCCCAATGAGCGCGTGCGCGAGCTGATGACCGCCGGCGAGATCGTGTTCCTGCCCTCCGAAAACGAGGGCATCTCAGGCGTTTTCTACGAGGGGATGGCGTGTGGGCTGGCTGTGCTGGGCGCTGACGTGGGCGGGCAGAGAGAACTGGTGACGCCCGAATGCGGGGCGCTGCTGCCGCGCGGCACAGAAGAAGAGGAAATAAGCCGCTATGCGGCGACGCTGGCTGAATGGCTGGGCGACCTGCCAAAGACGCGCCAAATGGGGCGGGCCAGCCGGGAGCGCGTGGAACGCTATTTCACGCTCGACCAGATGGGCGCGCGCATGGAGAAGCTGCTAAACGAGGCTGTGCGTCTGCGCCGAGAACAGTCGCGCCAACCGACGACAGACGCACTGACCGGGCTGCTCACGCGCCAGAGCGTGGAGTACCTGCGAGCGATGGGCGAGGTGCGGCGGCTGGATGACTACGCCCGGGAGCGCGGTGAGGCATACGACCACCTGTGGGTTGATTACGCCCGCCTGGTGGAGAACCCACCCATGCCGCCCGCCCCCGCGCGCACTTACCTGTATTTTGCGGTGCGCCAGGCGCTCTTCCCGCTGCTGGGGGCCGCCGACGAGGGCTGGTTGGGGAAGGTGAAGAAATGGATGAAGGGTTTGCTGGTGAGGGGCGAATAGCCAGGATTCTCCCCAGGCTTGCTTAAAATCTTCTTCCATTGAAGCTACGCTGCCCCTTGACCAGGTTCCAACAACCTTGAATAGGCTGCTTGAAGCCGGCCTCCATAGACCTCCCAATCCAGGCGGGTCCTGGCATATTGGGAACATCTTTCTGACCACGCGGCCCGGTTTGCGCAAACGTCATCCATGAACCGCAAGATGCTTTCCAGGCTGGGCGGGGGGATTTTCTCGCTGTCAAGCGGCAGCACCAAACCCAGGTTATCCTCCTCGATGATCTGAGAGAAATCGCCGATGTTTTTTGTCGCGATCACAGGTACGCCCGCCGCCATATACTCTCCGAATTTGGTCGGCGAGGACACCCGATTAACCGGATGATCCTTGCGGAGCAATAAGCCGGCGTCCGCAAGACCGATCAGCGAGCCGACCTCGTCATGAGGCGCCTCGCGCATGATGTAACTGGATTCTGGAAGATCGTACTGCGATATGAACTCCCGGGCTTTCTCATGCCCCGACTGCGGCAGCAAGAGATAAAAAAGGACCTCGGAGCGGCGTTTGACGATTTGGTTAAATAGCGAGAACATCGCCTCGGGCCATTGCCATTCGTTCATTGTGCCGAGGTACAACAAAACGAACCTGTCATCGAGACCGAGCTCCTGCCTCTTCTTCGCCCTGAGCTCGGGGGGCATCGAGAACTTCTCGCTTTGAACACAGGTGGGGATGATGATCGAGTTATCAAAAGGGAGGTCGAAGCGATCCCTGTAATGCTCTTTCATGCGCTCACTTACGAACACGGTGAGATCTGCCGCTTTCAGGATCTCTTTCTCGCCTTTGCTGACCGCTTCGATGCGGCGTTGACTCTCGCCCACCATCTCGGCCTCTTCAACCGCAACCCCGTGCATGTCAAAAACCAGCTTTGCCCCGATGCGCTGGTTGGCTTCCAGGGCGTATATGGTCGGATAGATGGATTGGCCGTGGATGATCTGGACACCGTAGTGCTCAGCAAGCCGGACGAGCGGGTCTGCGATCTTTTGCCCGCCTTTTAATACGGTCGTCACGTCAAAGAAATCATCCACAGGTAGCAGATGCACATGCGCACCGGTGTAGTTTTGAAGAAATGCCAAGTGTTCAGCAATCTGGTCGGGCTGGGAGAAAAAATCTCGGTGCAGATAACATGCAAGGATAATTTGCACGCCCGCCTGGCTCAAGACGCGCGCCTCTTCGATCACACGCGTCACGTACCCGTCGTGTGTGCGGGGCTTGATATAGCTAACATGCATAACCCTTAATTTCTGTCCATGCTGGTTATCGAGCGCTTTCTCAACACCCGATGCCCGTACCGAGGCCACCATGGACGCCTGAGCTTTGGGCCTGGACTGCAGCAGTTCTTCGAAGAGACGCTCGTATATGGGAAGAATGTTGCTTTGATCAAAGTTCTCGAACGCGTACTCTCTAGCCCGTTCGGTCTCCGCCCGGTAGTTCTCGGGTGATTTCCAGCGCACCAACAGTTCCTCGGCCTGGTCCAACGTCTCAAACACATACCTGGGGAGGTAGACCAGGTCCGCGCCCTGCCAGTTCCGGATGATCGGGATCGTCCCAGATGCCATGCTCTCGGCGACTGACTGATGAGTGCCCTCATGATCGCTGGTGGAAAGCAAGAAACCGATTTTTGAAAACCACGTAGGCATATCCTCGCCAAAGCGATCAAAGACAATCGAATCCCGATAAGGTGAGCGTCCGATCTCGTCAAAAAGTTCCTGGTAATAGCGGCGCTCCTCGGGCCGGCGCCACAGCCAGTCGTATTCCCAGGGCAGCTTTCCCTTGACGAATAATGTGAAACGATGATCCAACTTTTTCAGGCGGTTTAGCAACTCGATCGCGCGATGAAAACCTTTGCGCAGCGGAGAAATACCTACAATTCCGAGATTGAACTCCGCCCCATACAGCTTGGGCTGGTTAAGCGTATTGCAATCGAGCGCAATGTAGATCAACCTGGCTTTCTCAGTCAGATTGGGAAACCGCTCGAGGAAAATACGCATGTTATTTTGACCACAAAATATGATGTGGTCAACATTTTCCCAGTAGATGCTGTTTAAATAATGCAGGTCAAGCTCCTGGTGTTGCAGGCGGATGAGCAGTTTCTGACCCTCTTTCTTGTTGTGAGAATACCATTCGGCGTTTCCCAGGCACCATTCACAGAAGATAAGATCCGCCTCCTCCAGAAGCTCAGCGCTTTTCTCGGTATCCGTGATGACATGTCCGGGGTGATGATCCAGCAAGACGTGATAATCGAGCCGGTTATTGAAATGTTGGATCATCGGCCCCAAAAACTTCATATCATGACCGTTGAAAAGAATTGTACGCATTTCGTTCA
>JADYYC010000440.1 GCA_020853835.1 Anaerolineales bacterium | reverse complement strand
TCCAGGTTTACCGCCACATCATCCTGCCCATCTTAAGCCCGATCACGCTGAGCGCCCTGATCGTTCTGGGGCACATCTCGCTCAAGATTTTTGACCTGATATACACCATGACCGGCAAAGGGCCCGCCTTCGTGACCGACGTGCCCGGCATCTTCATGTTCGAAACGACCTTCCAGGGCAACCATTATTCACAAGGCGCGGCGATATCAATAATTATGCTATTAATGGTGGCGTTGGTGATCGTCCCCTACCTGATCTACAGCCTGCGGCGGGAGGTGGAGCTATGAAACGGGCTGCGATCGACCCATCCCGGATTGCGATTTACACCCTGATGCTGTTGTTTGCCGCGCTCTTCCTGCTGCCGGTTTATGTGATGGTCGTCAGCTCGCTAAAGACTTTTGCCGAAGTCCAGGACCTTTCCCGGCTGTGGGGCCTGCCATCCGGGTTCAACCTGGAGAGCTTTAAGGCAGCCTGGTCGGGGATTCCAGAGCAAGGGCTGCGCGGGCTGCGCGGCAATCTGCTTAACAGCGTCTACCTGACGATCCCAGCCACGATCTTTTCGGCTTTTCTTGGTTCGCTCAACGGTTACGTTCTCTCAAAGTGGAAGTTCCGGGGGGCAAACACCCTCTTCCCCCTGATGCTTTTTGGGATGTTCATCCCCTATCAGAGCATCCTGATCCCCATGACGCTCACATTGGCAAAGATGGGGCTGGGCGGGACGCTGTGGGGTTTGATCCTGGTGCACGTCATCTATGGAATCCCCATCACGACGCTGATCTTCCGCAACTATTACGCCGAAGTGCCAACCGACCTGATCGAAGCGGCCAGCATCGACGGAGCAGGGATCCTGGGCGTCTACTGGCGGGTGATGTTCCCGCTCTCGCTGCCCGCGTTCGTGGTGGTGATCATCTGGCAGTTCACAAACATCTGGAATGAGTTCCTATTCGCCGTCACCGTGCTGCAAAAGCCGGAGCTGCAGCCCATCACCGTTGCGCTCAGAAACCTGTCTGGCAGCCAGATCAAGGAGTGGAACATCGTCATGGCAGGCTCGCTGATCGCTGCGATCCCGACACTGATCATTTACATCCTCCTGGGGCGCTATTTCATCCGCGGGCTGTTGGCAGGCTCGGTGAAAGGATAGCGCTGGAGGTTCAAATAAACGACTCAAACGAGCAATTCCTTCGTAAATCCGCCAGGCAGTCAAGCGGTCGCCTGGCGGGTTTGAATCTGGGGGAAGGGTCAATTCATCCGCATTATGCCGGCAGTTCGATACTCAACCTGCCCGCCAGCGTCTGCCGCTGGCTGGGCGTGCCCGAAATTCACGCCGGGGCGCTTGAGGAGGGGCTGCACGCGGCGGCTGGCGAGCGGTTCAAGCACGTGATCCTGGTGTTGATGGACGGGCTGGCTTACAGGCGCCTGGAGCGCTGGATGCAAGACGGGGGCGCAGCCGTGTGGCAGGGGCTGGCGCAAAGCGGCACCCTGGCGCCGATCACCTCGATCGTGCCCAGCACCACCTCGGCTGCCCTGACCAGCCTGTGGACCGGGCGCAGTCCGAGCGAACACGGCGTCACCGGTTACGAGATGTGGATGAAGGAGTACGGGATTGTGGCAAACACCATCCTGCACATGCCCATCACGTTCAAGAGCGACCTGGGGGCGCTGGAACGAGCCGGCTTCGTGCCAGAGAAATTCATCCCGTTCACCACCCTGGGCTCGCACCTGCGCGCCCACGGCGTGGAGTCTTACGCGCTGCAAAACCACAGCCTCGTGGATTCGGGGCTTTCGCGCATGCTGCTCAAAGACGTCCAGGCCAGGTCGTTCAGCACCGCGGCCGATCTGTGGATCAACCTGAGGCACCTCCTGGAGAAGAAGGCCGACCAGCGCTTCTACGCCTGGGTGTACTGGGGAGAGCTGGACTTCTTCAGTCATTTCTACGGGCCGGAAGACGAACGCAGCGCAGCCGAATTCGAGCTTTTCAGCCAGGCGATGCAGGCGCTCTTCCTGGAACAATTGAGCGCCAGGGCCCGCGAGGACACGCTGCTGATTTTGAGCGCCGATCATGGCATGATCGCCACCCCGCCGGACCCTTATTATGACCTGCAACGGCACCCCGATCTGACCCGGCGGCTGCACCTCATGCCGACCGGAGAAAACCGCCTGGCGTATTTTTACCTGCGCCCGGGCCAAACAGAGGCGGTGCGCGAGTACATCGAGCGCAACTGGCCCGACCAGTTCGTGCTGCTGGATGCGATGAGCGCCATAGAGGGGGGTTTATTCGGGCCGGGAGATCCGCACCCCGGCTTGCCGGAGCGCGTGGGAGATTTGATCGCAGTCGCCCAGAGAGGAGCCTATTTCTGGTGGGCGCCCAAGGAGAACCGCATGCATGGAAGGCACGGGGGAGTGCACCCCGACGAGATGCTGGTGCCGCTTTTGCTGGCCAGGCTCGCGGCCTGACTAAGGCAGGTAATCGTGCGGGTTGACGTGGACGCCGTTGACCATCATCTCAAAGTGCAGGTGCGAGCCGGTTGAGTTGCCGGTGCTGCCCATGGCGCCGATGGTGTTACCCTGAAAGACAAACTGGCCGCAGGCTACATAATACCCGCTCAGATGGGCGTACAGGGTCTGCCAGCCGTTAGCGTGGTTGACCACGATCATGTTGCCGTAACCCCAACTGTTCCAACCCGCATAAACGATCACCCCGTTATCCGCAGCATAGATGGCATCGCCTTCCTCGCCATCGATGTCGATGCCGGGGTGGTTGGCTTCGGGAACGTAATCGTAACCGGCGATGACCCGGCCGTCGGTCGGCCAGATAAAGACGCCCGTGCCCACCACCCCGCTTTGCACGTTCTCGCAGGCGCCAGGCCCGAGCACACTCGCGATCCCGGGGTTATCCAGCGGGATGGCTGGCGCGCTCCAGCTCACAAAATCCCGCTTGCCGTCCGGGATCACCAGCCAGGTGCCCGCTTCGATGTTCGGGCTGGCCCAGTCCCCAATCGTGGCGGGGTCAAGGTTGTTCGCCGGATAGTTCAAGATGTCTTCGGGGGTTACGCTGTAGAAACGGGAGACCCCGTTCAAACCGTCTCCCGCCGACCAGCGATAATAAGCCCCGTCAACTGGCAGGATATTGAGCTCCTGTCCGGGGCGCAGACTGTGGGGGTTATCGGCCAGCACGAGCTGGTTGGACCAGAGGATGGTTTCAGGTTGCAGGTTGAATTTACCCGCGATCCCAAACAGGGTATCGCCGGGTTGGACCGTATAGGTGGAAACGACTTCGCGCGGCCGGGAAGGGACGTCGGTATGGAGGTGGGCCTTGCGCGAGACCCCCG
>JADYYC010000439.1 GCA_020853835.1 Anaerolineales bacterium | reverse complement strand
TACCCCGCGATACTGGGTCTGCAAGAGGCCGAAAACCGGGGCGTCCTGGAGGCGCTGGTCAGCCGGCCCGAGTTCAGCGTGAATTACGAGATCGTGCATTACGATGGGCCCGACCCGCGAGGTTTGGATGTGGCGCTGCTCTTCCGTCCCGACCGTGCCACGCTGCTCGAAGCCGCGGTTCACCAGGGCTGCACCGGGCTGATCGATGGTTTTGGGCCGGACGGGAACGATGACCCGCGCAACCCACAGAACCTGGTCACTTGCGACCTCAACGGCGACGGCGTGCTGGATGGCAACCGGCTTTTCTCCCGCCCGCCGTTGGCAGCGCATTTCCAGGGGCGGCTGGCTGCGCCCGGAGGTTTCGGCGCTGCCGCCAGCGCTTCCGATACGTACGAATTTTGGGTCGTCGTCTGCCATTTCAAGTCCAAGGTGGGCGACACTTCAACCGTGGAGTACACGCTGCCCCGGCGGATCGAAGAGGCGCGATTTGTGGCCGGGCTGGCGGGCCAGCTCCGGGATGCTTCTCCAGCCGCGCAGATCGTGGTTCTGGGCGACTTCAACGACCATCCGGGTTCGCTGCCGCTCACAACCCTGTCATCGGTGGGCCTGCAGCAGGCGATGCTGCTGGCTCCCGCCTCAGATCGTTTTAGCTATATATATGGAGGGGTTTCTCAGACGCCAGATGACCTGTTGTTTATTCCAAAAACCGGGCTGGCGCCGGTGCGCCCGCGGGCGGTGCACATCAACGCGGATTACCCGGCGGCCCTGGCGGGTCAGAACGATACCAGCCGGCGCAGCTCGGATCACGACCCTGTCGTGGTGGGGTTTGCGCCCGCGCAGCCCTCGATTTTCCTCCCCTTTGTATCGCGGTAAAAAAAAGCTGCGGTCTTGACGACCGCAGCCTGAGTGTTCGGTCAGATGACCATGCCGTGAACCTGGCGGATCACCATGATGACCTTGCCCTGGATCTCCACAATCGAAGGGTCGTCGATGTAAATCGGCTGCATGGTGCGGTTGGCGGGCTGCAGGCGGACGCGCTTTTGCTCGTTGTAAAAATACTTCAGGGTGGTTTCATCCCGGTCTTTGAGCCAGACGGCCACCATCTCGCCGTTGTGCGCTTCGCGGGCGGGCTTCATGATCACGATATCGCCGTCGTGAACCATGGCGTCGATCATCGAGTCGCCCTGGACTTCGAGCGCAAACAGGCCCGTGCCTTTCTCGTTGCTCGGCAGCAGGCTGCTGGCGACGTCCACCATACTTTCTGCGTCGAAGTAAGAGAAATCGGAGGGCGGGACCGGGATGGGCGCGCCGGCGACGATGCGCCCCATCAAGGGCACCTGCAGCATCTCGCCCATGGCGCGGCCCACGTTCTGAGCGGCCAGGGTGGCCGAGCGCACCGCGCCCTCGAACTGTCCGGCGAGAGCGCCCGCGGGTTTGAGCAGGCGGATGCCGCGCGAGACGCCTTCATCGCGCTCGATGTAGCCCATCTCTTTCAACTGGTCGAGGTAATAATTCACCACCGAAGTCGATGAAATGCTGGCTTTTTCGCAAATCTCACGGATGGAAGGAGGGTAGCCGTTCTTGGATTGAAAGCTCTCCAGCACCTGCAGAATGCGAATCTGGCGGTCACTCAGCTCTTTCCTTCTACGTCGGGCCATCATAGGCGTTCCTCCAATCTGATTCGAAAAGACATGATCCTCAATACCGTTAAATTACTCGCTTATTTGTGCTAATAATATGATAACACGAACATACGTTCTGTGTCAAGGAGCATTTTAAAGTTTCTCCGGCCAATAGATGCAGCAGTGGGCGCTTCTCCTTAGTGCTCGTTTTTGTGGCATAATCGTACAACCACAGTTCGAGATGGTTGGAGCAATGGCCCGCGATCTGCCGACGACATTGGTTTACGCTCGCGCCTGGCCGCTGGTTGGGCGGCTGGCTTATTACGCCCTGAAGCTGCTCGGAGTCGAGATCCCGCGCAGCGTGGCGGTCGGCCCGGATTTTGAGCTTGCGCACGGCGGCGTTGGCGTGGTGGTGCATTCCAGGTCGACCATCGGCGCGCGAGTGAAGATCTACCCCGGCGTTACGCTGGGGCGGGCGGACATCTACCGCCCGGCTGAGCGCTCGAACTTTGAAGGCATCGTGATCGAGGACGACGTCATCCTTTCGCCGGGGGCGAAAATCCTCTGCAAGGACGGCGTGCTGGTCGTGCGGCGCGGCACGCTGGTGGGCGCCAACGCGGTGCTGCTGGAATCCACCGGCGAAGATGAAGTCTGGGCGGGGCTGCCCGCGCGTTGCGTGGGGAAGCGTGAATATTAATCGCCTCGCAAAGCGCATCTGCATTGTCCCGCAGGTGAGCGGGGTGGGGGGAATGGTGACGTTCACCCATAAGCTCAAAGCAGGGTTGGCTCAGCGCGGGATTGAGGTCACACACCGCCTTGATGATCCGCCCTTCGGGGCGGTCCTGGTGGTGGGCGGGACGCGCGCCCTGGGCGGTCTGTGGCGGGCGAGACGCCGCGGCGTCCCGATCGTGCAGCGGCTGGATGGGATGAACTGGCTGCACCGCCAGCTCGGGGTGAGCGAGGCGGGGCTGAGGCATTACCTGCGGGCTGAGTATGGCAATTGGTTACTCGGTTTTATTCGAAGCCGGCTGGCAGATCGAATTGTCTATCAGAGCCGCTTCTCCCAGGAATGGTGGGAGCGCCGCAGGGGGGCGGTCCGCGCTGCGCACCGGGTCATCCTGAACGGGGTGGACCTGGCGGCTTATTCGCCGGACGGCCCCGAAAGACCACCGCCGGACCGGTGGCGGGTGCTGATGGTCGAAGGCAGCCTGATGGGGGGCTACGAGCACGGCCTGCAGGCGGCGATGGGCTTGATGCAAGGGCTGGCGGAGCGGCTGCGGAAGCAGCCCCTGCCGCGCCTTGCGGGAAAGCTAGAGCTCGTGGTCGTCGGGCGCGTGGCTGAGGCGCTGCGCGGTCGATGGGACACATGGCACAGCCAATCCGGCGGCTCCGCCGGCTTCCAAATTAGCTGGGCCGGACAGGCGCCGCGCGAGCAAATCCCCGCCATCGACCGTTCGGCGCACCTGCTTTATTCGGCGGATATCAACCCGGCTTGCCCAAACAGCGTGATCGAGGCGCTGGCGTGCGGCCTGCCGGTGCTCGCCTTTGACACGGGGGCGCTGCCCGAGCTGGTGTGCGGCGACGCCGGGCGGGTCGTCCCTTACGGCGGCGACCCCTGGCGGCTGGAACCCCCCGATACACAGAGCCTGGTCGAGGCCGCGCTCGAAATCCTGGCCGACCAGCCGCGCTTTCGCCGCGCCGCCCGCGCCCACGCCGAGCGGCACTTGGGGTTGGATCAGATGGTAGAAGCCTATCTGGAAGTGTTGTCAGCATGAGCGAAACCAGCCCTCTTCTAAGCCTGGCCGCCTGGGCTGCGCGCGCCCTGCCGATGCCGGTCAAGCGCCAGCTCTACCGCGTTCCCGCGCTGGCGCGGCTGGTGCGGGGGGCGCTGAACCGGGCCGCGCCCGAGGGCCTGAGCGTGGTTACGGTGGCGGCGGGCGGGCTGCAGGGCCGCCTGATGCAGCTCGATCTGCAGAGCGAGAAGGATTACTGGCTGGGCACGTACGAGCCTGACCTGCAGGCGGCGCTGGCGGACTTTATCGGGCCGGGGATGGTCGTTTACGACGTCGGGGCGAACATCGGCTATATCAGCCTGCTGATCGCACGGCGGGTGGGGCCGGGTGGGCAGGTTTACGCGTTCGAGGCGCTGCCCGCCAACCAGGAGCGCCTGCGCGCCAACCTGGCGCTGGGGGATGGGAGGGAGCCGCTCACGCTCGTTCCAGCCGCGGTGGTGGAGGCCAGCCGGCGGGTGCGGTTTCTGATCGGGCCTTCCGGAGGGATGGGGAAAGCGGAGGGCTCGGCCGGGCGGGACGAATACAAATACTCGGAGGCGGTTGACGTGGAAGGGCTGAGCCTGGATGATTTCGTCTACCGGCTGGGCAACCCGCCCCCACAGGCGATCAAGCTCGACATCGAGGGCGGGGAGGTGCTGGCGCTCCCCGGGATGCATCGTCTGTTGGAGGATGCGCGCCCGCTGGTCTTGATGGAACTGCACGGGCCTCAGGCAGCCCTGGCTGCCTGGGAGGCTTTCAGCCGCGCCGGTTACCGTATCTACCGCATGAAGCCTGGGTACCCTGGGATCGACGCCCTGAATGAAATAGATTGGAAGGCTTATCTGGTCGCGGTGTATGAGTGACGAAAACGTGATTTTCCACGGACGGCTTGCCGTGCAGCAGCGCGTGCTGCCGGCTTACCGCGCCCCGTTTTTCGAGACGCTGGCAGGCTCTTGCGAGGGCGGGCTGAGCGTGTTTGCCGGTCAGCCCCTCCCGGGCGAGGGGATCGTCCCGGTTGAGAAGCTCGACAAGGGCGTCCTGTTTATGGGCCGGAACCGGCACTATTTCGATATTACCTCCCCGTTCTATCAGTGCTGGCAGGAGGGGCTTCTGGTCTGGCTCGAACGCTGGCAGCCCGATGCGCTGATCGTAGAAGCCAACCTGCGCTATCTCAACACGCGCCGGGCGGTGAGCTGGATGCATGCGCGCGGCCGGCCGGTGCTCGGCTGGGGCCTGGGCGCGCCGCCGTTGAAGGGGCTTTTTGGAGGGATTCGCCGCGGCTCGCGCGCGCGCTTCCTGAGCATGCTGGATGGATTGATCGCCTATTCCCAACGCGGCGCGCAGGAATACCAGGCGCTCGGCTTCCCGCCCGAGCGGATCTTTACCGCGCCAAACGCGGCCGCGGCGAAGCCCACGCGCCCGCCTCCCGACCGCCCCGATGGGTTCACGGGGCGCCCCGTCGTTTTATTCGTGGGCCGCCTACAGCAGCGCAAGCGCCTCGATCTTCTGTTAGAAGCCTGTGCGAGCCTGCCCGCTGATAAGCGCCCGCGCCTGTGGATCGTCGGCGAGGGCCCGGCGCAGGCGGAGCTCCAGGCGCTCGCAGCCCGCGCCTATCCCGAGGCCGAGTTCCTGGGTTCAAAATTCGGGGTTGAGTTGGAGCGCTGTTTCGAGAAAGCCGACTTGTTCGTGCTGCCCGGCACCGGCGGGCTGGCGGTTCAGCAGGCGATGTCGTTCGGGCTGCCGGTGATCGTCGGCGAGGGCGACGGGACGCAGGACGACCTGGTGCGCTCCGAAAACGGCTGGCGGCTGCCCGCGGGTGAGCCGGGGGCGCTGCAGGCTGCTCTGAACGCGGCTTTGTCGGACGCGCTGGCCGACCCGCCGCGCCTGCGCCGCATGGGGGTGGCCTCGTACCGGATCGTCTCGCAGGAGGTCAACCTCGAAAAGATGGCGGCGGCGTTCGTCGAGGCGCTAAACCAGGTCGCCGGCGCCGTTTTACCAGGCGGGTGAGCCGCTCTCCCAGTCGGGAAGCCAGAGCCTGACGCGGGTGTAGCGCCCCGCCTCGCTGCTGAGGGCCAGAGACCCGCCGATGACCGCGAGCAGCGTGCTGTGCAGGGCCAACCCATGCCCCCCTGCCTGCGAGCGGTCGTCCTGCGCTACTCCGCTCCCGTTGTCCTGGATCGTTAACTCTAAGCCGTCCCTCCATTGGACGCCGATCAATAGCTCGAGCGGCAGATCTGGATTGGCGTGACGGGCGTGGAGCGCCGCGTTGCGGATGGCTTCACGGCAGGCAAAGTAGAGCACCTCGCCCTGCACCGGCGGCAGCCCGGGCAGGCGCGCCCGGGCCTCGGGCGCAATCTCCCAGTTCACTCGATCGAAAACGCCGTCGAACTCCTGACCGAGCGCCTGGCGCAACGCCCCGACCAGGCCGAGGCGCTGCACTTCGGGCGCGCCCGGCGCGGGGAGGTCGTGCAACAGGTCGGAGACCTGGTGGTGAACTTCGGCGAGCGTTTCCAGCGCCTGCGGGGATTCCTGTGCCACGGCTGAGGCGCTCAACTCGAGCAGCACGGCGTGCAGGCGCGGCAGCACGTCATCGTGAAGGGCGCGCCGCGCCTGGCGGTCGAGCACCCGGCTTTCCGCCAGTTGGCGGCGCTGCAGGTCTGCCAGGCGGCGCGAAATTTCGAGGTTAGCCTGGAGCTCCACCAGCCTTTCGCCCGCGGAGCGGGCCGTCTCCATCTCCTCTTGAGAGTACAGACCGCCGTCCACCTTTTCGCCCAGCAACAGGATGCCGCAAAGACCGCGCGCGTTCCAGAGCGGAATGCCCCAGCCGTCACCCTCGAGCGGGAGATAGAGCGTGTCGGGGCCGGTCCCGCGCAGCCATTCGTCCGGCGCAATTGAACATGGGGGAGCAGATTCGGGATAGGCGAGCGCCGGCCCAAAGAGCGGCGCGAGCGCCCTGGCAGGCGTCAGGCATGCCCAGCGCGCGCCGAGCACCTCGGCGCAGAGCGCCTCGAACGGCGCCTGTGCGGGGGGCGAGGGGGCTTCCACCTCCGAGCGGGCCTGGATCGGATCGGGCAGCGCGCTCGATAAGAACGGCCGCAGCGCGTGGATGAACTCCTGGCGCTCGCGGTAAGACCTGCGCCCCAGCCAGGCCAGCAGGCCCACCAGAATCGCCGCGCACAGGACGGTCAGGTAGATCGAGGGCAGGCGTGCGATGACGCCAAAACTGAACGCAAGGCTGGAGGCCGCCCCCAGGACGACCGTCCACCGCCACAGGCGGTTGAGCCCCTGGCGGGGCAGCGTCTTGTCGGTGAAGACTTCATAGGTGATGATGGCCTGACCGGTCAGCAGGATCGAAACGCCGATGAGCGTGGAGATGGCCAGGTCGAGCCAGCCGACGGCAAAGGCCAGGCCGAGGCTGGGCGTGGCGGTGCGCCCGCTCAGCGCCAGCCAGGCGACAAAGCCGGATACCAGCAGGCTCACCAGCAGGAGCAGCCCCGATGCGGCTGCCAGCCAGGGCCGCGCCCGGCGGCGGGCAAGCTGGCCCATCACGCGCATGGTCGGCCCAGGGCGCAGCAGCGCGTCGAGCGAAAGCCCGATGCAGGCCAGGATAAAGGGCGGGTATACCAGGATCAAGATCGGCACGCCAAACAGCGCCAGGCCCGATCCCAGGTCGAGGTGCGCCATCTGCCCAAAAGAAGGCAGCGGGTTGGCGAACAGAAATGCGCCGATCATGAGGGCGATCAGCGCTGCCAGCAGCCACAGCCAGGGCCGGTGCCGTTGGTAAACCGGGCTGCGTTCGCCTTCCCAGAAACCCGCATACCAGAGCATCAACACGTACCAGGCAAATGGCGCCAGGATCACCGGTATCCAGCCGGAATACCACCAGAAGTTGGCCGTCCAGTTGACATAGGCGAAACCCAATCCGAGGATCACCGAGTGGATGAAGAAAAAAGCCGCGCCGCTCAGCAGGCCGCCCCCCGCCAGCCAGATGCCCCAGGTGTGCGGCTTGGCGTTGAGCAGCACGGTCAGCCCGAGCCACAGCAGCAGGACCGCGTTGAACAGCGATACCGCGAGCATGATCCAGTCCAGGAAATGGCTCCCGCTCATGGGGTGCTTTCAGCGCCCAGCTCGAACAGGGTGATTTCAGGCGGGCAGAGGAAGCGCACCCGCGGCAGGCCCATACCCTCCATGCCCACGCCGCGGCTGACGTAGAGGGTGGTCGGGTTGTGCTGGTACAGGCCGCCCTCGTACCGCTTGCCATAGGCCGACATGGTGACGACTGCGCCATAGAAGGGCAGGCGCACCTGACCGCCGTGGGTGTGTCCGGCGAGGTAGAGGTCGATTTTTTGCCGGTCGGCGGTTTCGATCAGGTCGGGGGTGTGGTAAAGCAGCAGGCGGTAGGCGTCCGCCGGGATGGTCTGCGCCAGTTCCTCCAGCGCCTCGGCGTCTCGCCCCCGCCCCTCGTCCGAGACTCCGATGATCGCCAGGGTCGTTTGGCCGGCCTGCACGAGGGCGACTTCGTCTTGCAGCAGGCGCACCGGCAGCCCGTCGAAGACGGAATCTACCAGCGACGGAATGTCGACCGAGCCGGTGACCGCGTACACCCCGTATGGCGCGCTGAGCTGGCTCAGGAGGTCGCGCGTGTCCTGCAGCGCCTGCGGGTCTTCGATGTAATCCAGGTTGGTGTAATCGCCGGTGAGGACGATGAGGTCGGGTTTCAACTGCGCCACCCGCTCGAGCAGGGCGCGCTCGCGGCGCGTGATGCGCTCCACGTGGATGTCCGAGATCTGCAGGATGCGCAGCGGCTCGCCGTCTGACCGGGTGGGGCCTGCCAGGTGGACCGTCGTGGTGCGCAGGTCGAACGGTTCGAAATAAAGACCGTAAACCGCCAGCCCGGTCAGCATGACGTTCAGGATGGCGAGCAGGTACAGCCCGTTTGGCGGGGGCTGAGACGAAACGCCGGTCGCGCCGCTCAGGCGCGCCCACGCGCTCAGCGCCAGCAGCGCGCCGGTCAGGATCACGAAGGCGCCCAGCCGTAATCCCGTCATCCCGATCAGGCCGCGCGTGATCGCCCCATAGGAAAGCCCCAGGCGTGGCAGCGCAGCCAGCAAAGCCCAATCCAGCAGCCCAAAACCGAACAGGATCAACGCCGCCAGGCCAGCGCTGCGGTTGCGTTCCATGCCGGCGGCGCCGAGCAAGCGCCAGGCGAGGTACGAGAAGACAGCCGCCCCGCCCAGGAAGAGCAGCGCGATGAAACCGGGCCAGAGCGGCATCGACGCCCCAGGCTCGCCGCGCGGGAGCAGGCGCTGGAGCAGCCAGAAGAGCTTATGCATCCAGGCGGTCATAATCGATCCACTTGCCGGTTTCATCCAGAACCTGCGCCCTGCCATCTTCGTTCCAGGCGATCATCCGGTCGTGCTGGACGATCAGGGCGGCGCGCGTCCGGGCAACTTTCTCATCCGTCGTGCTCTCGTTCAGGCCCCAGGCCAGGTAGATCTGGCCGTTTGTGCGGCTGATGGTGCGCTTATCGTGGAAGCCCAGCCGGGCGGCGATCTGTTCGTTGGTGAGCCCCTGGGCCAGAAGGCGCGCCACGACCTGCTCGTTCGGCTCGAGCAGCGCCATGGGAGACCCCTCGTCCTTCTGGCGCACTTCCTGGACGCGCGCTTCGATCTCGGGATCGATGAACGAGCGTCCGCTCAGGGCGTCGCGGATCAAGGGCAGGATCATGGCTGGCAGCAGGTAGTTCGATTTGCGCACGTAAGCGTAGTGGCTCAGGATGCCGGAGCGGCGGAAATCGCGGTAATAGGCGTCGTCATCCTGAATGGAATAGAAGACGACCGGGAAGCGTGGAAATTCGCGGCGGATCGCCGCCGCCGCCTGGATGCCGTTGAGTGAACCTGAAAGCTGGACGTCCAGCAAAGCCGCCTGGGGCAGGGTTGTAGATGACTGCGCCAGGCAGTATTCGAGCGCCTGTTCACCGCTGGCGGTTGAGTGGACGACGCGCAGCTCGCCGGCGGCTTCCAGGCCGGTTCGCAGCGCCTGGCGCAGGCGGTCGTTGTCTTCGACGAGTAAGAGACGGATCATAGAAAAGGTTTGGGGCGCCCGGTTCACGCGTCAACCGGCGCAGACTCCTTTCAGAGACAAGCATACCGAACAACGATAGAGGCTGTCAAGCACTTGAGTGCGCGCGATTGGGGTCTTGAGGGTTGGATTCCGGACAAGGGTTTACCTAGAATAGCGCTATCAATGCTCAAAAATTGGAGGTGCACAACTATGAAAGTCAAGATGATCCTGCCTGCGCTGACGGAGGCGACCAGCCCCTTTTTTCGACCGATCAAGTACTCGCTCTTCCCGCCGCTCGGCCTGGCGACGCTGGCCGGCTACCTGGACCCCGATGACGAGGTGGTCCTCCAGGATGAGCACGTCCAGAAGCTGGATTTGGAAGACCAGCCCGATCTGGTGGTGATCCAGGTCTACATCACGAGCGCCTATCGGGCATACGAACTGGCGGATCACTACCGGAGGCGCGGCGCACACGTGTGCCTGGGCGGGCTGCACGTCACCTCGCTGCCAGAGGAGGCCGCCGCCCACGCCGACACGATCTTCCTCGGGCCGGGGGAGGACACCTGGCCTGCCTTTCTGCAGGACTACCGCCAGGGGCGCCCGCTGCCGCGCTATGCCTCCACGCAGCGCTCGTTGATTGGGCTGCCGCCCGTCCGGCGCGACTTGATCCAGCGCAATCTCTACCTGGTGCCGAACTCGCTCGTGGTCTCGCGCGGCTGCCCGCATCATTGCGATTTTTGCTACAAGGATGCCTTCTATGGGCCCGGGCGCTCGTTTTACACCCAGACGGTTGACGCCGCGCTGGGGGAGATCGAGCGCCTGCCGGGTCGCCACCTGTACTTCCTGGACGACCACCTGTTCGGAAGCCCGCGCTTTGCCGCGGAGTTGTTCGAGGGCATGCGTGGGATGGGTCGGCTGTGGCAGTCCGCCGGGACGGTGCGCTCGATCCTGCAGTCGGACTTGATCGAGAAGGCCGCGGCGAGCGGACTGCGCAGCCTGTTTGTAGGCTTCGAAACCCTCAGCCCGGACAATCTGCGTGAACAAAACAAGTCGCAGAACCTGGGGCGGGATTATGCGGCCGCGATCCGGCGGCTGCACGACCTGGGCGTGATGGTCAACGCCAGCTTTGTGTTCGGGATGGACGACGATGACGAGAGCGTGTTCGACCGCACGGTGGAGTGGGCGGTGGAGCAGGGGATCGAGACGGCGACGTTTCACGTCCTGACGCCCTACCCCGGCACGGCGCTTCACGCCCGCATGAAAGCCCAGGGGCGTATTTTGACCGAGAACTGGGATCTGTATGACACGCGCCACGCCGTGTTTCAACCCAAACGGATGAGCCCCGGCGCGCTCGAGGCCGGCTATTGGCGGGCGTACCATGAATTCTACCGCTGGGGGTCGATTGTGCGGAGCGCGCGCAACAAACGCAGCCTGTTGGGCCAGGCGCGCCACCTGGCCTACTCGGGCGGCTGGAAGAAGCTCGAGCCGCTGTGGGACGTGATCATCCGTTTGAAGCGCGTCTCGAACCTGCTGCCGGCGCTTGAGGGGGTGTTGGGGGCGGTGGATAATCCAACCCTGCCTGCCCCTGCGGCCGGGGATAACCCCGCTCCAGATTGGGATGGAATTCAAACCGCGGAAAGCCGGATTGTTTGCTAGAATCACCTCAGTTCGGGATCGCGGAGATCGTCATGGCGAAGCCCGCTTTTGGGGCTGAAGCAATCTCCTCCTGACGACACCGGGAGACTGCCACGCCGCCAAAGAACGGCGGCTCGCAGAGGCACAAGGGTGTCGTTCTGGGGTGAAGAGCGCTGGCGCGGTGGAAATCCTCTCAGCGATGGGAGCCGCTTACACCTGAATTCACGTTAAAATCCTCATGACCGCGCTCAAAGGACATCGGGCAGGTAGAACACAGGAGGAAACCTGCAATGAAGCAATTCTGGATTGTATTTGCACTTACAATGACAGCGTCCCTGATACTCAGGCTGCCTGCCGAGCCTCAAACGAATGATAATTTCACTTACCCCATCACCGTCGGAAGCCTGCCCTATACGAACTCGCAGAGCGTGGCAGGTTACACCGTTGTAGGAGACGACCCGGATATACCGTGTATCTCAGATACCGGGTTTAACACTGCCTGGTATCAATATGCGCCAGCGGAAGACCAGACCGTCGCCATCGACACGCTGGGGAGCAACTACGACACGGTGCTGGCGGTTTGGACGGGAGGCCGTGGCGCCCTGGTGCACGTGGCTTGCAATGACGACTACGATTACGATAATGACATCTTTCAATCACGGGTAGCCGTCAACCTCTCAGCCGGGACAACCTACCATATCGAAATCGCATCCCACGATTTTAACCCTTCGGGAACGAGCCTGACGCTGAACATCGCTACGACAACCCCCGATCCCGAGATAAACCTGAAAGGCAACAACTGGACGATCCGCAACGGGGACACGACGCCCTC
>JADYYC010000438.1 GCA_020853835.1 Anaerolineales bacterium | reverse complement strand
GGCATGGTAGAATTCTTGCAACGCTTTGGCAAGGATGAAAGACCCCCGCACCACCTCCCCCGGCAGGCGGCCATTGATCGTGCTGGCCGCGCTGTTGCTCAGCAGCCTGGCCTGCGCCCGCAGCCTGGCCAGCGGCTCACCTTCATTCTGGTCTATCTCAGGTAAAAGCCCGGCGCCGGCAGGGGCGACCCAGCCCGCCGCGGTCGAGCCGGCCTGGGGGCTGGCGCCCAAACGCTCGCCCGGCGCGCCCATCCTGACCCCCACGCCCGACCACCCGCACGCGCTCCCCCCGATCCGCAGCGAGTCGGAAACGTACACCGTCCAGCCGGGCGATTCGCTCGGCCTGATCGCCTCGACCTTTGGCATCAGCCTGGAGCAGCTCATCGCGGCCAACAAGCTGATCGACCCCAACCTGCTGGAGGTCGGTCAGGTGCTGGACGTCCCCGCGCCCACTCCAAAGAACCCCGGCCCGGCCTTTAAGATCATCCCCGATTCAGAGCTGGTCAACGGGCCGTACAGCGCCCTGTTCGACGTGGAGGAGTTCGTCAACAAACAGGCCGGGTACCTCTCCACCTATAAAGAGGAGCTGAATGGGGTTTCGTGGAGCGGGGCCGAGATCGTCAAGCGCATTGCGCAGGATTATTCGGTGAACCCGCGCCTCTTGCTGGCCGTGCTCGAATACCAGAGCGGCTGGCTTACCGAAAAAGCCCCCAAGAAATCCACCCGCGATTACCCCATAGGATGGGAGGACCCGCAGCGTAAAGGGCTGTACCGGCAGCTCAATTGGGCCGCGAACAACCTCAACCGGGGCTATTACCTGTGGCGGGTCGGTGGAACCGCGACGTGGCTGCTCAGCGACGGCGAAGTGGTGCCGATCGAACCTACCATCAACGCCGGGACGGCGGGCGTGCAGCAAATGTTCGCCTTGCTCTTCGACCGGTCGAATTGGGAGCGAGCTGTTTCGCAGGAAGGGCTCTACGCCGTCTTCGAGCGCCTCTTCGGCTACCCGTTCGACTATGCGCTGGAGCCGCTCGTGCCTGCCAGCCTCTTCCAGCCGACCTTGCAACTGCCGTTCGAACCGGGCGTCGAATGGTCCTTCACCGGCGGGCCGCACGGCGGCTGGGGCGACGGCTCGGCCTGGGCCGCCCTGGATTTTGGCCCGCCCGGCGAAGCGATGGGCTGTGTGCCCAACGAGGCATGGGTTGTAGCCGTGACAGATGGGGTGATCCTGCGCGCGGGCGATGGCGCGGTAATCCAGGACCTGGACGGCGACGGATTGGAGCAGACCGGTTGGACGATCCTCTACATGCACATCGCCACCGAAGGCAGGGTGGAGGCCGGGACGCACCTCAAGGCAGGCGATAGGATCGGCCACCCCTCGTGCGAGGGCGGGGTCTCCAGCGGGACACACCTGCACCTCGCAAGGCGGTATAATGGCGAGTGGATCGCGGCCGATCAGGATATCCCCTTCATCCTGGACGGCTGGGTATCGAGCGGCCTGGGCAAAGAGTATGATGGCTACCTGAACCGGGGCAGCAAAAAGGTCGAAGCCTACGCGGGCAATTCAGACATCAACCTGATCCAGCGCTGAACGAAGCGGGGAGGGTTTTGACCGGTTGACATGGTTGTGAAAAGGAAGCGCATCCTGACAGGCCCGCCCGATCAAGATAAAGGACTGACACTGAAGCACTTTCAACGATTTGTCTGGTACGTATTTTCCGTTCTGCTTTTGAGCTCCTGTGCCGTGAGCGGCGGCTACTGGGTGCCCCCCAGCGCTCCGCCCACCCAGGCGGCTTTTCTGCCGCCCGTGGAGGCGGGCGGAACTGGCAGCGGGGGCCAACCGCTCGACGACCCGCCCACGCCGGAGCCTGCGCCGCTCGAACTTCCAATGTTGTCGTCGACCCTGGAAGCGCTGCTCCAGAACCCGCTCCAAACAAACACCCCTACCCCCGGTCTGCCGATCCTTCCCACAGCCACCTATACACCCGAAGTCTACGTGGTGGACAACGCCCCGATCCTGTACTACTCCCAGGCAGCCGACAGCCTGCGCGTGGTAGCGGTGCGGTTCGGGGTCAAGCCGGAGGAGATCAGTTCGCCCGAGCCGATCAATGAAACGGGTTTTATCAACCCGGGCCAATTATTGATCATCCCCAAACGCCTGACCAATACGACTTCTTCGCGGCAGATCATGCCGGACAGCGAAGTGGTTTATTCACCCTCCGCGGTCGATTTTGACACGGTCGGCTACGCCAACCAGACCGGCGGCTACCTGACCTCTTTCCGCGAATGGCACAAGAGCACCGGCAATAAAACCGGCGCCGAAATTGTGGAGCGCGTGGCGCTCGAGAATTCGATCAACCCGCGCCTGTTGCTGGCTTTGCTCGAATTTCACAGCCATTGGGTTTACGGCAGCCCGGAAAGCCCGAGCCAGCGGGAGTACCCCCTCGGGCGGATCGACCTCAGAGAAAAGGGGCTCTACAACCAGCTTGTGTGGGCGGTCAACCAGCTTTCGATCGGGTATTACGCCTACCGTGAAGGGAGGATGACCGATATCCGCTTCTCAGACGGCGCAAAAATCCGCCTTGCGCCCGATCTGAACGCCGGCACAGCCGCCCTGCAGTACTACTTCGCCCAGCTTTACGACAGCGCCGAGTGGCTGGCCGCCATGGATGTCGAGACCGGCTTCCCCGCCTTGCACGCGCTGATGTTCGGCGACCCCTGGGAGCGCGCCCGGCGGGTGGAGCCGCTGTATCCGCCCGGGATCGTCCAACCCCCGTTGATCCTGCCTTTTGGGCGCAATTGGACCTGGAGCTACACCGGCGGTCCGCATGGCGCGTGGGAGCATGACGGGGCTTACGCGGCGCTGGATTTTGCGCCCGGGGCGGCTGAATCGGGGTGCGTCGAGACCCAGGCCTGGGCGGTTGCGGCGGCAGACGGGCTGGTGGTGCGCACCGGCCCGGGGCTGGTGGTATTGGACCTGGACGGCGATGGTCACGAACAAACCGGCTGGGTGCTGGTTTATCTCCACCTGGCGGAGAAGGGACGGGTTCAACTCGGGACCTGGGTGGCCACCGGAGACCAGCTCGGTCATCCCTCGTGCGAGGGGGGCGTGTCAACCGGCACGCACCTGCACTTCGCCCGCAAGTTCAACGGCGAATGGGTGCCGGCAGACGGCCCGCTGCCGTTTAACCTGGGCGGCTGGGTTGCCCAGAGCGGGCCGCTGGCTTACAAAGGGACTCTGACGCGCGGCGACGTCACGCTGGAAGCCTGCACCTGCAGCAACTACAAAACCTTTATCACCCGCACCGATGCGGACCCATAGCGCGATGTCCGGCGCAACGCCCTTTAATTCTCGCCTCAGGCGCTTATTTCACCGGACGACTACCCTGCGTTTCAACAGAAAATTTCTGAACGACCTGCTGGCGGCTGTCCTGGTGACAGCCGCGCTCCTGACATCTGGCTGCCAGCCTGCCGCAGACCTGGGGGCAGGCGCGCCATCCGCCGTCGAAGGAGCCCAGCCGCTCCAGGGGGGCGGAGAGGCGGCGCAGGCCCTGCCGACCGCGACGTCTTATTACGCCGAGCGCCCGCGCTATGCTCCCGGCGAGCTGGTCGATTACACCGCCCAGACGGGGGACACGCTCCCCGGCCTGGCGGTGAGGTTCAACACATCCGTAAATGAAATTTTGGAAGCCAACCCCTTCATCCCCCGCGATGCCACGACCATGCCGCCGGGGATGCCGATGAAGATCCCGATTTACTATTTGCCGCTGTGGGGATCGCCCTACCAGATCATACCCGATAGCCTGTTCGTCAACGGGCCAGCCCAGGTCGATTTCGACACGGCGGCGTTTGTCAACGCGCGCCCCGGGTGGCTGAAGAATTACCACGGCTATGTCTCGAAGGCCAACCGCAGCGGAGGCGAGATCGTGGAGCTGGTCGCGCATAACTACAGCATCAGCCCGCGCCTGTTGCTGGCGCTGCTCGAATACCAGTCGAAAGCGCTCTCTGAGCCGTTCCTGGAAGAATCGATAACGGATTACCCGCTCGGCGCCCGCGGTTGGAACCGCAAAGGCTTGTTCTTGCAGCTCGCCTGGGCAGCCAACCTGCTCAATGACGGTTACTACCGCTTCCGCGGCAACCGGTTAAGAGAAATCGAGCTGCAGGGCGGGCGGCTGGAGAGGGTAGATCCGTGGCAGAACGCGGCCTCGATCAGCCTGCACCAGTATTTCAACGCCCTGTTGGAAGGGGAAGCGTACACCCGGGCGATCTCGCCCGAAGGTCTGGCGGCGACCTACCGGGAGCTGTTTGGCGATCCCTGGACGGCTGCGCCGCACATAGAGGGCAGCCTGACCCAGCCGGAGTTTTTGCTGCCCTTCGAACCGGGCGATGTCTGGGCGCTGACCGGCGGCCCGCACGCCGGCTGGGGCAACGGCGAACCGCTGGCTGCGCTGGATTTCGCCCCGCCTTCGAAAACCTCGGGATGTGTGCCGAGCGATCGCTGGGCCACGGCTGTAGCGGACGGGGTGGTCGTGCGCTCCGAGGAGGGGCAGGTGATGCTCGACCTGGATGGCGACGGTGATGAACGCACGGGCTGGAATGTCTTCTACTTGCACGTTGGGAGCGATGGACGCGTTCCGCTTGGGGCGAGCCTCAAACGGGGAGACCGGATCGGGCACCCGTCCTGCGAAGGGGGCTCGGCCACCGGAACGCATATTCACCTGGCGCGCAAATATAATGGTGAGTGGATGCCAGCCGAGGGCTGGGGCGGCATATTGGCCTTCAACTTGGAGGGCTGGACGGCTCACAACGGCAGCCAGATCTATCTCGGGACGCTCAACCGCCACGCGCAGGTGGTCACAGCCTGCACCTGCTCGAACGCGGCAAGCTGGATACGCACCGACCGCGTTCCGGTTCACACCCCCACCCCGGAAATCCAGGAAACCCCCAACCCAAGCCCATAAAGCCAGGCCCTATCAATAATTCTAAAATATATATCAATAATTCTCAACACAATCTTGACATTATTGAATACTGAGATATAATGTGACAAGATTGGATCTTGATTTTAACGAGGACGCTATGCAACCGATTCCAAACCGCTGCCCGCTGTGTGGGGGCGAACTGACGGTGACCCGCATCTACTGTCGCGATTGCGACACTGCCTATGAAGGCCGTTTTTCGAGCGGCTTGTTCAGCAACCTGACCCAGGAGCAACTCAATTTCATGGTGACTTTCGTGCGCTGCGAAGGCAAGATCACACGCGTGGGCGAGGAAATTGGGCTTTCCTACCCCACCATCCGCAACCGTTTGCACGAAGTGATCCGCGCCCTGGGGTATGAGCCGGGTGGAGATGACGAGCCAGCCGGGCTCACCGACCAGGAGCGCCAGCGTATCCTGGAAGACCTGGACAGCGGCGCGATCAGCGCCGAAGAAGCCATGCGCCTTTTACGAGAAACGGAGGCTTGAGATGACCCGTCAGATCATCCAAACCAGCCTGGCGCCGGATTGCATCCTGGGTACCATCCAGGGCGACCTGCGCGTCAAGGGTTGGGACCTGCCGCAGGTGGCGATCCACGCAGACCCCCAATCGCTGGATTTGAGCGAAGCCGAGGACACGATACGGCTGAGCTGCCGGGGGGACTGCGAGATGCGCCTGCCCTACGGTACCGCCCTGGAAGTCGATACCGTCCAGGGCGACGTCCAGATCAAGCTGCTCGAAGAGGCCGCCAGCCTCAGGCTGGTGCAGGGGCAGCTAAAACTGCGCAACGTCGCCGGGGTACGGCTTGATCAGGTCAACGGCGACGTATCTGCCAGCAGCCTGACAGGCGACTTGGAGATCGGCCTGGTACAGGGAGACCTCAAGGCCGACCAGGTGGAGGGCAGCGTGCACCTCGGACAGGTGCAGGGCAATTTGACGCTGCAAAGCGTGCGCGGCGAAGTCAGAGCAAAAGCGAACGGCGACGCTCGCCTGCTGCTTAGCTCGCTGGAGGGAGAGAACTACCAGGTGACGGCCCAGGGCGACGTGCAATGCAGCCTGCCAGTCGGGGCGGGGCTGCGGCTGAGCCTGCTGAGCCGTGCCTGTTCGATCCAGGTCGACCTGCCGCCCCAACCGCGCCGCTATGATCAGGAGCGGGTCGAATTGGAGTTGGGAGACGGGTCAGTTGAATTCAGGATCGAAGCCGGAGGGGAGGTCGTGTTGACCGCGCTCGAAGGTGGCCGGGAGACGGGCTGGAAACCCGGAAGTCCACAGATGGCAGATTACAACGAGCAGATCGCGCGCCAGGTGGAAGCTCAAATTTCGCAGCAGATGGAAGAGGTCACCAGACACATTCAAGCGCAAATGGACCAGCTTTCAGAGACCCTGAGCCGGACCGGGTTTTCGCCCGAGGATTCGGAGCGCATCATCGAGCAGGCGATGCGCATGAGCGAACGCGAAACGGCGCGCGCTCAAG
>JADYYC010000437.1 GCA_020853835.1 Anaerolineales bacterium | reverse complement strand
GGGTCGCCGCGATCCGCCAGAACATTTCATACCGGCGTGAGTTGAAAGCGGGAGACTTGACCACGATCCGCACCGCGATCCTGGAAATGAGCGCAAAACAGATCCGCTTCTATCACGAGATGTACAACGACACAACCGGAGAACTGGCAGCCACCACCGTCATCACGGGGGTTCATCTGGACATGAAAACCCGCCGCGCCTGCCCGTTTCCGGGAGAGGTTGTGGAGAGAAGTCAAAAAATGATCGTGGCGATCACGCCCGTCATCTAACCGGCGGGTTTTTGGGGTGAAGAGGCGCGGACATTTACTTCGGGCTGGCGGCCCGGATTGAAGCTGCGTTTGGGTCAGTCCAAGCGGTGCAAGCCCAGTGCATGGGCGGTTTGGACGGCGGCTTGATATTCCTGCGAGGTGATCGAGCGCGCCAGTTTGGCGAACCGGTGCGGATACTTGCGAACGTTGTAAGCGGGGCGATATTGATCCATCAGGTTCACGTAGGTGTTGGGCGAGATTTCCTCAGCGATAAAGGCCAGGACCTCCGCCGTCCCGGCGAGGTCATTTGGCAGGACCAGATGGCGGATCAGCAGGCCGCGCGTGGCAAGCCCGCTCTCCGAAAGCGCCAGGTCGTCCACCTGACGGTGCATTTCTTTGACCGCAAGCCGGTTGATCTCTGGGTAATGAGGGATCTTTGAATAGTGCCTGGCGATCTGCTGGCTGGCGTATTTCATGTCTGGCATGTAAATATCTACCACACCATCTAATAGCCGCAGCGCGACCAGGGAATCATAACCGCCGGTGTTGTAAACCACCGGCAGCCGCAACCCGGCGGCCGCGGCGATCTCGAGCGCAGCGAGGATTTGCGGGACGACGTGGCTGGGCGACACCAGGTTGATATTGTGACAACCGAGCAGCTCGAGCTCCAGCATGATGGCTGCCAGGTCATCCGGCTCAACGGGGTCGCCCGCGTCAGATTGGCTGATGTCGTAGTTCTGGCAATACTGGCAGCGCATGTTGCAGCGCGCAAAGAAGATCGTCCCCGAACCCCGCCAGCCGCGCAAGGGGGTTTCCTCTCCCAGGTGCGGCCCATAGCTGCTGACCAGGGCCCGGCTTCCGGTGTGGCAAACGCCTCTTTTTTCCGCCAGGCGGTCCGCGCCGCATTCCCACCCACATAACCGGCACCGGCGCAAGTGTTCATAAGCGGCTTGGACCCGCCGGCGAAGCTCGCCGGTGCGGGCCAACTCCAGGTAAGCGGGTTGAAAACCCTGACGGCTCACAAACATGGGTTCTGGTCGCTCCGCCAGGATGATAACATGATTCGATCTGGGTTGGCGTCAGTTTGTTGAGAAGCCTTATGTCCGGCGGTGAGAGTTGGGGGGAAAATTTTACTTTGCGTGTGTTAAAATGTCCTACAGCAAGCCGGATTAATTCTTCAAACGCAGCCAAGCGTTTGTAAACAGCCTGGAGAATGACCGCTATGGAAATGAGCCTCAAGGGATATCTTGCCTCAGGACGGGTCTTAATTGCGGATGGCGCGACCGGCACGATGCTGATGGCCGCCGGGCTGCCCGCCGGCGCCGCCCCGGAAATCTGGAACATCGAAGCGCCAGTCCAGATCATGGCGCTGCACCAGACTTATCTGGAGGCCGGGTCGCAGATCATCCTGAGCAACTCATTTGGGGGCAGCCCGATCAAGCTGGCGAAATACGGGCTGGCGGAGCGGGCGGTAGAGCTAAACCATGCGGCTGCCAGTCTGGCGCGCCAGGCTGCCGGGGACCGCGCTTACGTAGCCGGGGATATCGGGCCGACCGGCGAGTTGATGGAACCCCTCGGCGAGCTCACACCCGACACAGCCTTTGAGGCTTTCAAGCTCCAGGCGGAGGCGCTGGTCGAAGGGGGCGTGGACGCGCTGTGGATCGAGACGATGAGCGATCTGGAAGAGGCGCGCGCCGCGGTGTTGGCTGCCAAACAGGTCACCCACTTGCCGGTTTTTTGTTCGCTGAGTTTTGGGATAAAATCCCGGACGATGATGGGTGTCAGCGCTGGGCGGGCCGCGGCAGAGTTGTGGCCGCTGGGCCTGGCGGCTGTGGGGGCTAATTGCGGCGAGGGTCTGGACATGATCCCCGAGGTGCTGCGGCAAATGCGTGAGGCCGCCCCCGATGCCGTGCTGATCGCAAAGCCAAACGCGGGCCTGCCGAGGATCGTTGGAAAGGAAACCGTCTACGACGTCGGACCGGATGATTTTGCGCGGCAGATGCAGGGTTTTGTCGAGCTTGGCGCGCGGGTTGTGGGCTCATGCTGCGGGAGCAACCCCGAATACATTGGGGCGCTGACCGCGGCGCTGGCTGGTCAGGGTTGAACGAAAAAGGTGCATTGCCTGGCCAAAGCAGGAAAGAAACAGGAGGACTTCGATGGCGATCAGTGAACTGGCTGGCAAGCCGGCCCCTCAAGACCTGTTGACCAACGTACCGCGGTTGGTCGCAGACTATTACGCCTTGCATCCCGACCCGGTCGAGAAAAACGAGCTTGTCCATTTTGGCACTTCAGGTCATCGGGGGGATGCAACGGAGAAGACCTTCAACGAGGATCACATCCTGGCGATCTGTCAGGCGATCTGCGAGTACCGCCAACGCAAGGGGATCAATGGCCCGCTTTTTCTGGGGATGGATACACACGCGCTTTCAGAACCCGCCCACATCACCGCGTTGGAGGTCCTGGCGGCGAATGAGGTGCAGGTGCGCTACCAGGCCGGCATGGGATACACGCCTACTCCGGTGGTCTCTTTCGCCATCCTGAGCTATAACCGCGGCCGGAAGAGTGGGTTGGCAGATGGGATCGTGGTCACTCCTTCGCACAACCCGCCCAACGACGGCGGGTTTAAATACAACCCGCCCGAGGGGGGCCCGGCAGACGTAACGACCACGACCGAGATCCAGGAGCGCGCCAACCAGATTCTGGAGCAGGGACTGGCGCCAGTGCGCCGGATGCCCATTGAGCGGGCGCTGAAATCTGATCATGTGCAGGCGTATGATTTCATGCAGTCTTATATCGCTGACCTGGAAAGCGTGGTGGATCTGCAGGCGGTGCAGAAAGCGGGGCTGCAGATCGGGGTCGACCCGATGGGCGGGGCGGCCGTCCATTACTGGGGCCCGATTGCCGAGCGCTACGGTCTACAGATCGAGGTCGTCAATCAGAAAGTTGATCCGACGTTTTCATTTATGACCGTGGACTGGGACGGGCGCATCCGTATGGATTGTTCCTCCCCGTATGCGATGACGCGACTGATCGGGCTCAAAGACCGCTTCCAAATCGCCTTTGGAAACGATCCGGACGTGGACCGGCACGGGGTCGTCACGCGCAGCGTGGGGTTGATGAAACCCAATCATTATCTGGCGGTGGCAGTCTGGTATCTTTTCACCTATCGGAAGGCCTGGAAACCCCAAACCCAGGTGGGCAAGACGCTGGTTTCAAGCTCGATGATCGATCGGGTGGCGGCTTCTTTGGGGCGCAAGGTCTGCGAAGTGCCGGTGGGCTTCAAATGGTTCGTCGATGGGCTGTTGGATGGCTCATTCGGGTTTGGGGGCGAGGAGAGCGCCGGCGCGTCGTTCTTGCGCATGGATGGCACGGTCTGGACGACCGATAAAGACGGCATCATCCCGAACCTGCTCGCGGCTGAAATCCTGGCGGTGACGGGACGGGATCCGGGCGAGTGCTACCGCGACCTCGAAGATCGGTTTGGGCATAGCTACTATGGCCGCATCCAGGAACCGGCGAACGCGGCTCAAAAGGAGGCGCTGAACGACCTGGCGCCCGAGGCGGTGCAGGCGAGCGAGCTGGCGGGCGACCCGATTCTGGCCCGGCTTACCAAGGCGCCCGGCAACGGCGCCCCTATCGGCGGCTTGAAGGTGACCACCGCCGAGGGCTGGTTTGCGGCGCGGCCGTCTGGCACGGAAGATGTGTATAAGATCTATGCTGAAAGCATGCGCAGCGAGGCGCACTTAAAGGAGATTCAGGAACAGGCCAAGCAAATCGTTGCCAGGGCTTTCAAACATGCCGGGGCTTGAGCAGGCAGGCGCTTCATCGTAGTATTGCCGCTCAGGGTCGGGACGCGCTATTTCTTTGTGACTTCGTCCAGAAAGCTGGTCCCTATTTCGGGCGGCTCCAGGCGGAAAGACTGGGCGATGGTTGCGCCCACGTCGCTGAACGTCTGGCGCAGCCCCAGATCGACGCCCGCCCGGACCGGCGGGCCAAAGACCAGCAGGGGCGAACACTCGCGCGAATGATCCGTGCTGGGGGTGGTCGGGTCCACCCCGTGGTCGGCGACGAACATGGCGAGGTCGCCCGCGCCCAGGCGTTTTATAATCTCGGGGACAACGTCGTCGACCCGCTTAAGGGCAGCCGCATAACCGTGTGGGTCGTTGCGATGCCCGTAGACCATGTCGAACTCGATCAGGTTGGTGAAGATCACGCCCCGAAAGTCCTCCTCTAAAAACTCAAGCGTGCCCTGGAGAGCCCCGCTGTTGTTGAGGGTGTGTTTGGAGCGCGTGATGCCCGTGTGCGCCATGATGTCGTCGATCTTCCCCACCGAGCAGACCTCCAGCCCGGCTTCGACCGCCTTTTGCAGCATGGTTTTTACCGGCGGCTGGAGCGGGTAATCGCGCCGGCGCTCGGTGCGCTTAAACGTCGCGGGTGAATCTCCGATAAACGGGCGGGCGATCACCCGCCCCACGGCATGATCGCCGGTGAGCATCTCCCTGGCTTGCAGGCACATCCAATAGAGCTGGTCGATGGGGATGACCGCCTCGTTTGCGGCGATCTGGAACACGCTGTCGGCAGAGGTGTAGACGATCGGCTTGCCGGTGCGCAGGTGTTCCATGCCCAGCTCTTTGATGATCTCGGTTCCCGATGCAGGGTAGTTTCCCAGGATGCCCCGCCCGATGCGCCGCTCGAACTCGGCGATCACCTCCGGAGGAAAGCCGTGCGGGTAGGTCGGAAAAGGTCTGGCGAGGATCACGCCCATCATTTCCCAATGCCCGGTGATGGTGTCTTTACCGGCCGAGCGGGGCGCCATCCTTCCGAACGAACCGGTCGGGTGGGGGTCTGGTGGGACGCCTTGCATGGGCGTGATATAGCCCAGGCCGAGCTTACCCATGTGCGGGAGGTCCAACCCGCCCACGGCGCGATCGGTGTTGCCGAGCGAATTGCTGCCGAGGTCGCCGTACGCGGCGGCATCGGGGGCTTCTCCTGCGCCGACGCCATCCAGGACGAGCACGATCACGCGTTGGATTTCGGTCAATGCGCCATCCTTTCTAAATCATGCAACAATCTAATTCTACTCGATTTTGCCGTGTTTCAATCGTCCCGTGAGTCGTGTATAATTCGTGCGTCCTGCCCGGGCAGCCGGAGAGCGCCGCACTTCGCTCT
>JADYYC010000436.1 GCA_020853835.1 Anaerolineales bacterium | reverse complement strand
GGTTGTGTGATCCGGTCGGCGGGAAGGTGCAGCCCGAGGCGCGCGCAAGAGCCTGCCGCGAGATCACCCATGCGATGACCTCTCACCCAGAGATGGTGGGCGGGCCGGGACGGTTTGACACGATGCTTATGAAGGTTACCCGCGGGAGGATCGTCTCTAAGGGGGGCGCCGAAGCCTTTCAAGGGATCGGGCTGATGCCCGGAGCCCTCGGGCAGGGTTCGCCGGCGGTTGGGATCGCCCTCAAGATCTCGGATGGAGATGACCGTAAAAAAGCAAGCGCTGCAACCGCGATGGAAGTGCTGCGCCAGCTTGGAGCGCTCTCAGATGACGAGCTGGCAGCCCTGGCGGACTTTGGCCCGCAGGATACGCTGAGGAATTTGCGTGGCATTGTGGTCGGGCACGCTTATCCCACCTTCCGGCTGGTACAGGCTGTGAGCTCGCCGGCATAACGCTGCGGAGATGGATGCGCATGGACCTTAAAGAACGGGCTGTTGCAGTTCACGAGAAGCTTCTGGAGTATTACGATTATCCGGTGTGGCACAGCGACCTCAAGCCTATCGATGTGCTTGTCTCGACGATCCTGTCTCAAAACACCAACGACACGAACCGCGACCGCGCCTTCACGGCGCTCAGGGAACGTTTTCCAAACTGGGAAGCCGTTCGTGACGCTGACCCGCTTGAAGTGATCGAGGCTATCCGCCCGGCGGGCCTGGCAAATCAAAAAGGACCGCGCATCCAGGAGGTGCTGCGGGAGATCACGGCGCTGCGCGGCTCGTTCGACCTGAGTTTCCTGGCGGATTTGCCTGTCGATGAAGCCCGCGACTGGTTGATGCAGTTCAACGGGGTGGGACCCAAGACTGCCGCGATCGTGCTCCAGTTTTCGCTTTCCCGCCCGGCTTTTCCGGTCGATACGCACATATACCGGGTGAGCGGCAGGCTCGGCCTCCGGCCGGCCTCTATGAGCGTCGAACGCACGCACGAGCTCCTTGCCGAGCTGTTCCCGCCTGAAACTTATTACGCCGCCCACCTCAATTTGATCCGCCTGGGAAGAGAAATATGCCAGGCGCGCAAGCCCAATTGCGCAATTTGCCCGCTTCAAGAGCTTTGCGACTATTACGTCGATGTGTTTTTGAAAGAGAACCAGTCGGAGGGTTCGAGCCCGCCGTGATACAGGCAACTGCTCTGCGGCGTAGCCCGAATTGGATCAGTCTTGGCAGGCAGGACGTCGAGGATTTCACAAATGTCAAACAACTTTGATGACAAATTCAACGCCGTTCAATCCACTCTCAGGGAATTGGGCCGCCAGCCGCTTAGCCTTGAGGACCAAGAGATGCTGCACGGGCTGCTGGACGAATTAGATGGTTATGTTCACAGGCAGCCTCGCGCGCCCGAGGCGCCCGCCCCCCGCGTGGAAGCGCTGGAACTGCTTGCAAGACTCGATCAAGACTTTAACCATCGCCTGGAGCCGGAGCGTGTGGTCGAAATCGCCCATCGCTGGGCTTTGGAGGCAAGCGCGGCCGACCAGGCCTGGGTGCTGCTTTATCGCAACGATGGAGAAGCCGGATGCCGGCTGGAGAGTTTTCCAGCCGGCTTTGTCGATTTGGAGGCTCCGCCAGTGCGGGTTGCGCTGAATGATCTCGTCCCGCAGCAGGCTGACAACCCTCTGAACCCGGGCTGCCGCCTGGTCGTGCCAATTCTTTACAACGGCGGGCCGTTGGGGGCGGTCGTCCTGGACCGGGGGGAGGGCTTCAGCGCCGCAGAGATACGTTTCTTGGGCTATCTTTGCAGCCGGACAGCCGCCGCGCTCGAAAACGTTCGGCTTTCCCAGGCTGTGCAGGACGCAATCCTGGCCAAATCTCGCTTTGTTTCGGTGGTCACGCATGAGCTGCGCGTCCCGATGACCTCGATCAAAGGTTACGCCGATTTGCTGCGGCAGGGCATGGTGGGGTCGCTGACCGAACAACAGACCGACTTCATCGATATCATTCGCAACAATGTCGAGCGTATGTCGAACCTGGTCTCCAACATGTCCGATATCTCGCGCGCTGAGACGGGCCGCCTGCGGCTGGAGTTTTCGACCGTATCGCCTGGCAACCTCGTAGAAGACACTCTGACGAACCAGCGGGATAAATTCGAGGAGAAAGAGCACCAGTTTACGCTCGAAATCCCGGCTGACTTGCCCGAAATCAGGACCGACCCCAACCGGCTGGCGCAGGTTCTGGCGAACCTGATCAGCAACGCCTGCAGCTACACGCCGGTCGGCGGAGAGATACAGGTTCGAGCGGCGGGGGAGGGAGACGGGGTGCGGTTTGAGGTGGTCGACAACGGCATCGGCATCAGACCTGAAGACCAGGCGCGGCTGTTTACGCAGTTCTTTCGCTCGGACGACCCGGTGGTGCGCGAAGAGCCGGGTTGGGGCCTGAGCTTGAACGTCTCGAAGTTGTTGGTGGGCCTCATGGGCGGCGAGATGGGTTTTTCCAGCACGCCTGGCAGCGGCAGCACGTTCTGGTTCTGGCTGCCAATTGAAGGTCCGCGCTCCGAAGATAATCATTCCGCGGGAGGCAAGAAGTGAAAGGCGCGCCCAGACCTTTGCGCAAGGGAACGCGGCATCCTTTGTTGATGTACCGCCGCATGATGGATCGGGTCTGGAAATACACCCTGGTCTTAGGGGTCCTGTTGGCCGCGGCAACCCGTTGGCCTCTGTTGCGCGAGCGCGATATCTTCGGGTGGAGCAGCAGTATCTGGATCATGGCGGCCGCGCTGCTCTCCTTGATCGTCTGCGGATTTGCCTTTTTATCGCGCTATATGGCCTATGTGCAGGCTCGGGAAAACGCGTTGATGCTCTACACCCCCTTCTTGCGCCTCAAGATCTCGTATCGTCGCATCCGCAGCGTCCATCCGGTGCTTCTGCAACAACTGTTCCCGCCCGATAAGTCCCGCTGGTCTCAGCGGACTTTTCTGGAGCCGTTTTATGGTTTGACGGCGCTGGTTGTTGAGCTGCGCGACTACCCGATGAACCCGATCCTGCTGCGCCTGTTTTTACCTGCGCAAATGTTCTCGCCCCGCTCGGCTGGTTTCGTCTTGATGGTCAAGGACTGGATGAAGCTCAGCACAGAATTCGATTCGCTGCACGGCGCCTGGCTTCAACACCAGGGAACCCGCCAGCGCGCCGCCCGGACCTGAAGTCGGGCCAGCAGCCAGGGCTTGTGATAACTGTCACATAATACCAGAATAAGATCATGCTTTACATGTGACCTTCGACAATGCCCCAAACCTTGATTATCCTGTATGATGACAATTGAACGGAACGGGGGTTTCAAGACAAAAATTGCTCATCGCTGTTTCCTCCTTTGGCGAAAGCCCCCGCCTGGCGTCCATCATTACCCAGGCGGGGGCTTGTTTATCCTGGCGCCAGCCCGACCGGGCTGCAACCACCGGTAACCGGGCGGAAATCACCGAGAGAAACCGGGTCGGGGCGCTACAGAGTCACAGTTTGGAATCAACGCTGGGCAGCACTACGGTAAACACGGCTCCCTGGCCCGCGGTTGATTCGACCCAAATGCGGCCCAGGTGGTTCTCTACAATCGACTTCACGATCGCCAGGCCCAAACCGGTGCCATGGGAGTTTTCCGCTACGTTGCTGGCCCGGTAGAACTTGTCGAAGATATAGGGCTGGTCCGCGGCGGGGATGCCGGGGCCGTTGTCGGCGACTTGCAGGATGACCTGGCTTTCTTCTGCAATGGCTCGCAGGCGGATCTCGCCACTTTCCTGGGTATATTTGATGGCATTCGCAAGCAAGTTGGTGACGAGTTGGCGCAGCCGGGTCGGGTTCCCCAGCACGTACGGCAGGTTTTCCGAAATGTCCACAACCAGGTTTTGAGATTTCTCGGCTGCCTTGTTTCTAAGCTGTTCTACTGCAAATTCCAGGATCGAATTGAAAGGCAGGATTTCTTTACGTGCGTCAAAACCCGATTCAATGCGACCCAGGTCGAGCAGGTCGTTGATCAGCGAAGTGATCGCGTGAACGCTGGCCTGCACCCGGCGGACATATTCTTGTTGCTGCGCGTTCACCGGCCCAACCCGATCCATTAATTCGATGTAACCCAGGATGGCTGTGAGCGGCGAGCGCAGGTCGTGTGAAACAGTGCTGACAAATTCCGTCTTGATGCGGTCCAGTTCCTTTAGATGGGTGATGTCTTGCATGATCACCACCAATCCCAGGTCTGGGATCGGGGTGATCTCGGTGTTCATCACGCGGCCATCCTTGAGGGTAATTTCGATCCGGGTGGGCGCAACCAGCTCCTCGTCATGCAGCACCTCCGGCAGATCTTGATGCTGGATCAGATCGCGCACGCGTTTCCCGGCCGCTTGATCCTCGTGGACCCCGAAGGCTTCGCAGGCTTTGCGGTTGATCAGGATCAGTCGCCCGTCATAATCCGCGACGATGACGCCGTTTTCGACTTCGGAGAGAATCGCCTCAAGCTTAGATCGCTCGGCCATTGCCTGGGTAAAACGCTGCGCGTTCTCGAGCGCGATCGCGGCGTAATCTGAGAGCGCCGAGAGCAAAGCTACGTGGTCTTCCTGGAAAGACCGGCCGGGTTGACAGTTGCCGACCTCCAGGACGCCCATCACCCGCCCTCCCGCGATGATCGGCGTGCCGATAAAAGCGTGAACGGCGTGATCGGTCCCCACTTTTCGGGGGGTCTTCTCGCCTCGTATTATTGGTTTGCCGGTTTTAAACACCTCCCCGGCCAGGGGGTCCTGGACGGGTGTGCGAACGGTGTTGACGGAGCCTTCCTGAAAACCCCGGCTGGCGCAAACAAAAAGCTCGCCCGTGGTTTCATCGGGCAAGAGCAGGCGCCCTTCTTCCGCTCCGGATATCTCGACCGCCGCCTCGACGATCCCGGCAAGCACGCGCTCCATTTCGAGTGTTGCGGTGATCTTGCGACCGAAATGTTCGATTGACTCGATCTAGTTGCGTCTTTTTTGCAAGGGCTTGACCTCTTGCCTGGCGAGCGAGTGGGCGTTCCCCTCGAGCCGCCGCCGGCGCTACGGTTCAGTTTTCGGACGGTTTGAGCGTCTCGACGGTATCTGCAACGCTGTGCAGATTATCCAGAGATTTACGCATTCCCGATTTTTGGGCCGCGTTCAACCGGGCATCCTCGCCGGTCAGGAACGCCTCAATTTCCTTGATAGTCTTTTCTAGTTTTGGCTGAATTTCTCTTTTGAAATTCAGCATGATTTCGTCTTTTTTCCGGTCGCTGGCAGTGGCCTGTTCGGCGGCGCGCTGCATTGCGCGCGCTCTTTCCTCGAGCGCCCGGAACAGGCTGGCGTTCACGAGGGAGACCGAGGCGTAATCCGCCACGGCTTCGAGCAGCGTCCTGTTGCTGGAGCTGAACGGCTCGGACGCTTTGCGCACGACGATCAGCAGGCCGACGACTTCCTTTTTGAGCTTGATCGGCACCACCAACGTGGACTGTCCCAGTTGAGACACTTTGAAGCGCGCCAGCGGCTCGCCGGAAATGGAGAGCGTCTCACCTGAAAGCGCGACCAGAGAGCTGATCCCGTCATCCCAGGGCTGGTTGATCTTTGCCGCCAGCGTCTTGGGCAGGTTGCGCTGGGCGACCAGGTTGAAGGTCTTGTTGCGCTCTTCCCGCAGCAGCAGCCAGCCGCAATCCGCCTCGGTGACATAGACTGCGCCTTCGACGATTTTCTCGAGCAGCTCGCGCTGGTTTGTGATCGAGATGACCGCTTTTCCGATGGCAAAGATGGTGGTGAGTTCGCGGACGCGCTGCTGGAGTTCGTTGTTGGTCTGTTTTAGCTGCCTGGCGAGCGTCTCGCGTTCCCTCCGAGAGCGGACCTGTTTAAGCACGCGTTCTACCGCCGATACGACCTCCGCTTCGCGCACCGGCCAGATGAGGTAGTCCGTCGCGCCCAGGCGGAAGGCCTGGATCAGGTCGCTCTCCATACCTTTTTGTGAAATGGCGATGACCGGGACTTCGATGCCCTGAGAAGAGAAGGCGACCAGCAAGTCTTTGCCGCTCAGGTCCGGCAGGACCAGATCGGCGATGATCACGTCCGGGAGGAAGCGGTTCACTTCTTGCAGGCCCGCAGAGGCCGAGCGGGCGGTTTGGACCTGATATCCCATCGCCTGGAGGGTTTGCCTGGCAACCAGGTCGCTGATTTCAGGGTCGCTCTCGATGATCAATATGCGGTCGCGCGAGGTTTTCATGTTCTTTAATAATAGCACGGTTGTTTGAAAAGTGGAGGGTAAACGTCAGGCGTCCGCGCGGCCAGGGCTGGGAGGCGCAACTCGGCCTGTAAAGAATGTGGGTTGAAAGGCTTAAGATTTCCTGAGTTTTCGAGCGAATGCTTGACTCTAGCCCGCCTATCTATATACAATATGACTGAGGAAAGTTTGAGGGGGTCGGTCGAAAAAGAGACTTGAGGAGGCTAATATGATAACAGATCAAAGCAAACAAGAACTGTTGCATTATCAGCCTGGTCAGCCGGTGTTGAGCGTGTATCTCAACACGGACCCTGCTGAAGGAAACGCCGATTTTCATCGCCGCCAATTGCGCAGCATGCTTAAAGAGGTCGATTTAGCCGAAGATGTCGAAAAAGTCATTGAATTCATCGAACATGAACATGATTGGTCGGGCAAAAGCCTGGCGGTTTTTTCCTGCGCAAAGGACGGTTTTTTTCGTGCTTACCCCCTTGCGATCCCGCTGCGCAGCCGGGTGCGGGTGAGCGAGCGCCCTTATGTCAAGCCGCTGGCGGATCTACTGGATTCTTACGGCGGCTATGGCGTGGTGGTTGTGGATAAACAGGGCGCCCGGTACTTCCATTTTCATCTGGGAGAATTGCAGGAACAAGAGGGCGTGGTTGGAGAATCGATCCGGCATACCAAGCGGGGAGGGGGCTCCCAGTCTCCCGGGCGGCGCGGCGGGAGCGCCGGTCAAACCAGACATGAAGCCGAGGCGACCGAGCGAAACATGCGCGAGGCGGCGGATTCTGCCATCCGCTTCTTCGCAGAGAAAAACGTGCGCCGGATTCTGATTGGCGGCACCGATGACAACGTTGCCATGTTCCGCAGTTTGCTGCCCAAGGCCTGGCAGAGCCTGGTCGTGGGCGCGTTCCCGATCAGCATGGTGGCGAGCCAGAATGAAGTGCTGGCAAAAGCGATGGAAATCGGCACCCAGGCTGAAAGGCGGCGTGAGAACGACCTGGTCAAGGCGCTCGTCACCGACTCAGCCAAGGGTCGTGGGGGCGTGCTGGGCCTGCAAGAGACGCTGGACGCGATCCGTGAGGGGAGGCTGCAGACCCTTGTCATCCGTGATGGGTTTCGTGACCCTGGTTTGCGCTGCACTGGCTGCGGGTATATTTCGATCAAACCGGTCGAGGCCTGCCCCTATTGCGGCGCGAAGATGGAACAGATCGCGGACGCGGTGGAACTCGCCGTGCAAACTGTGATGACGAATGGCGGAGAAGTCGAGGTGCTCCGGGCGGACCGGAAGATCAAGGGCTTCGATCAGATCGGCGCGATCTTGCGCTATTGACGCGGTGAACAATCTGGGGCTGCCAGCGATCTGGCGATCGCGCTGGCAGCCCCAGCGTTTTCCTCTACCTTGAAACCAACAAAATTAACTGAGGCGCATCTGCAGAGTAAGGCGTCCCGTCGAAGTCCCCGAGCGTTTTCGTGCTAGAAAACCCCGCGGATCGAATTTCAGACAGGTATTCCTCTGCCGGTGTCAGGTAGTGGGTGATCGTCTCGCTGGTTCTTTCGACGCCCCCATCCGGCAGCAGGTGGTCGTAATGCCAGTGCAGGCGCAGGGCCTGGGCGGTTTTCTCCCACGCGCTGTAGACCTGCACCGGTTCGCCGTCCAGGGGGTGGTCAAATATCTCTTCAAGCTCGGCCTCCGCATGCGGCGAGAGGCTTTTCAAGAGCCGGGGGTTGGGAAGGCTGGCGGCAAAGAGACCTCCCGGAAGCAGGTGCGTTCGAACACATCGCAAGAGTTGCAGGCGCTGGTCGGCGTCCAGGGTGCTGTAGGTGTTGCATGGCAGCAGGATCAGGCTGAACTTGCGCTGGAGGTGAAAGGCGCAGAAATCAGCCTGGAACACCTGTAAGGAGGGGAGCATGTCTGAGGGCAGGCTGGCCCGGAGCAAGGCGAGCATCTCGCGATCATGGTCGATGCCCACCACCGCGTGCCCGGCGCGGAGCAGGGGAACCAGCACCCGCCCCGTCCCGCAGCCTAATTCCAGCATCGGTCCCGCCGAATGGCTGGCAAGCTCCAGCCAGAACCGCAGGTCATCGTTGTGGAGGCTGTGATGGGTGTGATACAAGAGGGGGAACATATTGTAAAAGGGTTTTCCTTGACTTTAAATGGCAATTCGCATTATACTCATTTGCACCGGGGTGTGGCGCAGTTCGGTAGCGCACCGCGTTTGGGACGCGGGGGTCGGCGGTTCGAGTCCGCCCGCCCCGACTACGACGGGTTGCGTAGGCGCATCGTTGGCTGGAATATGCGTGCTACGCAAATTTACATATATCGGGAGCAGGTTTCGGAGGGGACGCATGGCAAGACAGAAATACGACGGCGTAATTGATACCGTGCACTACGGTCCAGATGGACAGATACAATGGGTCCGCGCATACCTCCGCCGCGGGGCGACTTATACCGATAACGTCTTGGTGAAGCGCCAGGACCTGGTCGAGAAAATTCGGGCGGGCAAGAAGTTCTATGCCGGTAAGCGCATCCCTCAAATGGCCAGCACCTTTGAAGTGGGTGAGCCTGTGCGGCTGGTGGAAAGAAATGGGCATCCGATTTTGGTCAT